>NZ_JAIUGW010000039.1:0-25684 GCF_020164795.1 Mesorhizobium sp. ES1-3 | reverse complement strand
GGGGTGGAGCAGCCCGGTAGCTCGTCAGGCTCATAACCTGAAGGTCACAGGTTCAAATCCTGTCCCCGCAACCAATTCTTTCATAAATCAATAACCGTCCCGATCTAACCGGGGCGGTTTTTGCGTTTGAGAGGAACGCGGTTCTTCTTCTCGGCAGCGGCGTCGCGGCAGCACCAAGGCGGAGCCAAATGAAGGCCTCCGCACGGTCCCTCCGGCCCCCAACACAGTACAGCTGCCGCTCGAAGCAGTTCACGATCAGGACTTCGAGTAAGTCTGTGTCGACATCGCCGAAAAGGAAAGCGGCGTTGCCCGGGCAGAATTGAAACGGGTTTCCAGCGACGCGCAATTCGGCGTCGATGTCGCGGGCTTCTCGGACGCGCAGACGCGTTCGAGTCCCGCCCGGTCTGGCATCACGCTGCAGTGAAACAGAGCGTGCCGCAGATTATTGGATCGCAGAATCGGTGTTTCCCGCGCGCTCGCCGAAAAGGCCCCAAGCAAGGAAGCTCGGGGCCGAGGTTCGATGGGCCGTCAAACTTGTGCGGCTCCGCCGTCAACGAAGACCTCACTACCGGTCATGAAGCTGCTTTCGTCCGAGGCAAGGAAGAGCGCCACAGCCGCAGTCTCCTCGGGGTGCCCGACACGGCCGAGCGGTATCTGCATGGCAAGGCCCTTCAGCAAGGCATCCTCCTCTCCAGCCTCTGCTAGACCCTTGAGGCCGGGTGTCTCAGTGGCGCCGGGAGAGAGCACGTTCACACGGATGCCTGCCCCCTTCAGGTCCAGCGCCCAGCTTCGGGCGAAATTGCGGATTGCAGCCTTGGTCGCGCTGTAGACGCTGAATGCAGGCGTTCCCGTCGAGCCGGTGGTCGAGCCGGTGAGGATGATGGATCCACCGGCCCGCATAAGCGGCAGCGCCTTCTGCACCGTGAAGAGCGTGCCTTTGACGTTGACGTCGAACGTCAAATCGAATGACGCTTCATCGATGGCGCCAAGCGGAGCCAGCTTTCCGAGCCCCGCATTGGCGAACAGAACGTCTATTCGTCCGCTCTTTGCACGCACTGCCGCAAACAGCCGATCAAGATCATCCAGACGCGAAACGTCGCCGTGCATCGCTGTCACTGCGGAGCCGATCTCTTCGACCGCCCTGTCCAGTTCCTCCTGACGACGGCCGGTAATAAAAATTTCTGCGCCTTCCGCCACAAATCGTTTGGCGGTAGCCAGACCGATGCCACTGTTGCCGCCAGTTATGACGACGATTTTACCTTCAAGCCTGCCCATCTCGATCTCCTAGAAAATGATGACCGCTTCGATCTAGAGGCTTGCTTTTCTTTCTTCCAGTATGCACATTTTGGTAAGTGACATTTTAGCAAGAACTAATTGGAGCATACGAAATGGCGACACCTAGCTTTATCTGCGGGCTGGACGCTGCGTTGGCTGTCATCGGTGGCAAGTGGAAGCCTTTGATCCTGTTCCACCTTGCTCACGAAGCCCGACGCTATGGTGACCTGAGGCGCGCCATCGGCAATGTCAGTGACAAGATGCTCATCCAGCAACTCAAGGAACTGGAGGCTGATGGGATCGTCGACCGGCTCGACTTCAAGGAAATTCCGCCGAAAGTCGAGTATTCCCTCACTGCGTTTGGCCTGACCCTTGCCGGAGCCTTGAAGCCACTCTGCGCCTGGGGAACGGAACATATGATTGAAGTCGAGAAACTCATGTCACGCCGCGGCGCTTCCGAGGTGGAGAAAGTCGCCTGAATTTCAGAATATCCCGCAGGCAAGCTATAGGGTCTCGCAGGTGGCCATAGCGTGAAAATTGTGCCCATCTGCATCTTCCCGGACGGCTGGACGATTTGAACCGTAGCGGCATTTCTCCAAATCAGACGTAAGTTCGCTTTCCTGCCATCGCTCTCCAGAAGCGGACGGTCCCCTTCCAGCTCCGAGGACGAAGCCGCTCGCGCGACACCGGCGCCCGTAGTGACGGTGCGGCAATGATCTGAACGCCGTGCATTTTGTGGGTTTGCCGTCTTGATCGAGAAGCCGACGCATGTCAGGCAGCGCTTCACCGTCGGCTACTGATTGATGCCGGCTGCGAGGCTGGCGGTGATTTCGTGCTCATGGCCCGGCGTTACGGGCGACAGGCCTGGTCGTGCGGGCCGCCGGCGGAATCGCCGCTGTGGTTTCAAGGGCAGGCTTCAGGCTGGAAACAGGAAGGCGGAAGCTGGATCGAAAAATATCCGCCTGCCCGTGGCGCAATCCGCGCTATCGGGTTCCACCGCATCCGAAGTCGGCCTGACATCGATCTCATCGCCGCCGGCGGTTCGCGCCACGACGCGCTTGCGGTCGCCGAAGAAGGCGGTATCGATGATTTCGACGGCAAGTGCTGCGCTCGCCGGCCCAGGCGTGAGCCGGAACGCTTCGGGGCGCACCATCAGGCGGGCCTTCTGGCCGCGATCGAAGGCCTGTGTGGTCTTAACGCCACTCACGACCGAACCGTCGGCCAGGCGCACGGTCGATGCGCCATTGGCGGTTTCCAGATGCTCGGCGGGCAGGAAATTCGAGTTGCCGATGAAGCCGGCGACGAACTCGCTGGCCGGCCTGAGATAAAGGTCCTCGCCGGTACCAATCTGTTCGATGCGCCCCTCCTTGAACAGGGCGATGCGATCCGACAGGTGGAGCGCCTCTTCCTGATCGTGGGTGACATAGAGGATGGTGACGCCGGTCTCGCGGTGGATGCGGCGGATCTCGGCCTGGATCTCCTGGCGCAGTTTCTTGTCGAGCGCCGACAGCGGCTCGTCCATCAGCAGAATCGGCGGATCGTAGGCGAGCGCGCGGGCAAGCGCCACGCGCTGTTGCTGGCCGCCCGACAGCGCGCCGGGATAGCGGCCGGCGAAATTCTCCAGCCGCACCAGCGCCAGCATGTCGGCGACTTTCCCTTTCACTTCGGCGTCGGGGCGGCCGCGTACACGTAGTGGAAAGGCGACGTTCTCGGCAACGCTCAGATGCGGAAACAGCGTGTAGCGCTGGAAGACCATGCCGATGTTGCGCTTGTGCGACGGCACTGAAAGCAGCGACTTGTCCTCCAGCAGGACGTCGCCGGAGGACGGGTCCTGGAAACCGGCAATCGCGTAGAGCGTCGTCGACTTGCCGGAGCCGGACGGCCCGAGGAAGGTCAGGAATTCGCCCTTGGGCACATCGATGGTGACATCGTGGACGGCGACGAAGGCGCCGAACGTCTTTCTCACCGCGCGTATGGACAGGAATGGCCGGGTCATCTCGATAATTTTCTGCGAAGGAGTGCGGTCACGATCATCAGGCACAAGGTCAGGCCGACGAGCAGGCTGGAGGCGGCGGCGACGACTGGACTGAGGTCGGCGCGCAAACTGCCCCAGATCTTCACCGGCAAGGTCTGCAAGGTCGGGCTCGCCATGAAGATCGCCACCACGACCTCGTCCCATGAGGCGAGGAAGGAAAAGATCGCCGCAGAGAAGATACCGATCCGGATCGAGGGCAAGGTGATCCGCAGACGTGCCTGCAGCGGGCTGGCGCCGCAGACGATGGCCGCGTCCTCGATGGACTTGTCGAAAGCCTCGAGCGCGGCGGTGATCGGAATGATGGCGAAGGGCAGTGCCAGGACGGTGTGCGCGATGACGAAGCCGATCGTGGTACCGGCTAGCCCGATGCGCAGGAAGAAAGCGTAGACGGCGATGGCGAACACCACCACCGGCAGCACCATGGGCGTCAGCAGCAACCCGCGCAGGATCTGCCGCCCGCGAAATTCACCCCGGACCAAAGCGAAGGACGCGAACAGCCCGATGACGACGGCGAGGATGGCGGCCATGGCGGCGATTTTTGCGCTGGTCAGCGCGGCATCGATCCAGGTCGGGTCGGCCAATAACTGCTCGTACCATTTCAGCGTCCAGCCGGGCGGCGGAAAGGCCAGCCAGCGCGAGGAGCCGAACGACAAGAGCACGATGAAGACCACCGGCAGCAGCAGAAAAGCCGCGACCAGCGCGGTGAAGCCGGCAAGCGCCACGCGCAACCATCCGAGCCTGTCATAGTCGAGCAGCATGTCAGAGCCCTCCTGCGGGGCGCTTGGCGCCGACCAGACGAAGCTGGAGCGCGTAGAGCGCCATGGTGACGACCAGGAGCACGAAGGCGGCGGCACTGCCGAGCCCCCAGTTGAGCAGCGACTGCACCGTCTGGGCGATCATCTCGGCCAGCATCATGTTGGACGTGCCGCCGAGCAGGGCAGGCGTGACGTAATAGCCAAGCGACATGACGAAGACCATCAGCCCGCCGGCGGTGATGCCGGGAAGCGACAGTGGCAACAGGATGCGGCGGAAAGCCTGGTACGGGGTTGCCCCGCAAAGAGCGGCGGCGCGCAGCGTCATCGGGTCGATGGCACGCAGCGTGCCGACCAGCGGCAGGATCATGAAGGGCAGCATGATGTAGACCATGCCGATGGTGACGCCGGTGAGGTTGTTGATCAGCGGCAGGGGCTCCTGGATGATGCCCAGGCCCATCAGCGTCCTGTTGATCACCCCCGTGCGTTGCAGCAATACCATCCAGGCATAGGTGCGGGTGAGCAGGTTGGTCCACATCGACAGGATGATGACGCCGAAAACCAGCGAGCCGAAGGCCGGCGGCATGATCGCCAGCATCCAGGCGACCGGAAACGCCACCACGATGGTGACGGCGGTGACGACGGCGGCGACCAGGAAGGTGTTCAGGAAAACCCGGGCATAGGTGCCGCTGCCGAGCAGCGCGGCGTAGTTCTGCAGACCGGGCTCGGGATCGGTGACGCTGCGCAGCAAAAGGGCGACGACCGGCACGATGAAGAACAGGCCGACCAGAACCAGGGCCGGCAAGGCACCACCGCTGCCGGCCGGCAGGCCGGCAATGGCGCCGCGTTTGAGAGAATTTCGTTGCATCGGCCGGTTCCCGTTGCCCGAACGGGGCGCGGTTTCCGCGCCCCGCCGGTTCCTGTGGCGCTACTTGGTCTGCCAGGCGTACCAGCGCGTGGCGATCTCGTCGCGATGCTCGGCCCAGTAGTTCATGTCGAGGTTGATCTGGCCGTCGACATGAGCGTCGGGCAAGGCCTTGACCGCATCGGCCGGCATCTCGGCCTTGGCCTTGGTATTGATCGGCGCATAGCCGCTGGCCTCGGCGAATTTCGCCTGGCCGGCCGGGCTGGTGGCAGCGGCCAGGAACTTCATGGCGCTATCCTTGTTCTTCGCCCCTTTCGGTACGACCAGAACGTCGGCGGCGGTGAGGTTCTGGTTCCAGCAGACACCGACATCGGTTCCGTCCTGCTGCAGCGCGAAGACGCGGCCGTTCCAGAGCTGGCCGAAGGCAGCCTCGCCGGAGGCGATCAGCTGCTGCGACTCCGCGCCACCGCCCCACCAGACAATATCAGACTTGATGGTGTCGAGCTTCTTGAAGGCACGGTCGAGGTCGAGCGGATAGAGCTTGTCCGCCGGCACGCCGTCGGCGAGCAGCGCGATCTCGATGACGCCCGGCGCCGACCATTTGTAGAAGGTCCGTTTGCCGGGGAACTTCTTGGTGTCGAACATGTCGGCCCAACTCGCCGGTTCACCGGAGACCGTGCCCTTGTTCCAGGCAAGCACGAAGGAATAGTAGAAGCTCCCGACGGCATGCTCGTTGCTGAAGCGCGGGTCGAGATCGGCCTTGGGCACGACCGCATAGTCGATAGGCTCCAGCAGGCCATCCTTGGCGGCCTTGATGGCGAAGTCCATCTCCACGTCGACGACATCCCAGGTGACGTTGCCAGCGTCGACCATGGCCTTGAGCTTGCCATAGTCGGTCGGCCCGTCCTGGAGGATCTTGATGCCGGAGCTTGCTTCGAAGGGCGCTGCCCAGGATTTGGTCTGTGCTTCCTGCGTGGTGCCGCCCCAACTGGTGAACGCCATTTCATCGGCCTTGGCGGCGGTCGCCGCGAGCAGTCCGGCCAGAATGCCGGTCAAAATCAGTTTCATTTTATTCTCCTCTGTTGGTCTGTTCTTGTTTTTCTCAGTGCACCTTTGTCCTGCGCTCCCTCAGCGCATGACGAAGGGATCGGGGATCGGCTCGTCCGACGTCTTGATCCAGACGGATTTCGAGCGCGTGTAATCTCTGATGGCATCGAGTCCGCCCTCGCGACCGAGCCCGGAATGGCCGTAACCGCCAAAGGGAACAAGCGGCGACACGGCTCGATAGGTGTTGACCCAGACCACGCCGGCATGGATGTCGCGCGCCATGCGGTGCGCCTTGCCGAGATTGCTGGTGAACACGCCGGAAGCCAGCCCGAAGGGCGTGTCGTTGGCGAGCGCCAGCGCTTCAGCCTCGGTGTCGAAGGCAAGCACGCTGAGCACAGGCCCGAACAATTCCTCGCGCACGCAGGGCAGATCGGTGCTGCCGGCATCGACGATGGTCGGCGCGTAGTAGAAACCGGGGCCGCCGGGACGTGTCCCACCGGTGATAAGCTTGCCGCCCTTGTCGAGGCTTTCCACGACGATCTTCTCGATCCAGTCGCGCTGCCGTTGCGTGGCGAGCGGACCCATTTCGGTGGCCGGGTCCCGCGGATCGCCGATCCTGATCGCCTCGGCCTTGCGCTTCAGCCGGGCGAGGAACTCGTCCTTCACCGAACCTTCGACCAGCAGGCGCGAGCCGGCGACGCAGCTCTGGCCGGTCGCGGCGAAAATGCCGGCGACCACCGCATTGGCGGCGCTGTCGAGATCGGCGTCGGCGAAGACCACGACCGGGCTCTTGCCGCCGAGTTCGAGCGTCGTATAGGCGAGATTTTCCGCCGTGTTCCTGACGATCGCACGCGCCGTGGACGGGCCGCCGGTGAAGGCGACGCGCGAGACCAGCGGGTGGCTGGTCAGGCGGCGGCCGCAATCCTGGCCGAAGCCGGTGAGAATGTTGACGGTGCCTTCGGGAAAGCCGGCCTGCTGGACGAGCTCGGCGAAGGCGAGCAACGGCGCCGGGCCGTCCTCGGAGGCCTTGAGCACGACCGTGCAGCCGGCGGCCAGCGCCGGGCCGAGCTTGACGGCGGAGAGGAAGAGCTGCGAATTCCATGGCACGACCGCGGCAACGACGCCGATCGGCTCGCGGCGGATGGTGACGTCGAGGTCCGCCTTGTCGATCGGCACATGCGCGCCTTCATGCTTGTCGGCGAGCCCGCCATAATAGCGGTAGTAGTCCCCGACATAGGCGATCTGGGCGCGGGTCTCGCGAATGATCTTGCCGGTGTCGCGCGTCTCGAGTTCGGCGAGACGTCCGGCATTGGCGGCGACGAGGTCACCGAGCTTGACCAGCAGTTTGCCGCGCGCGGTGGCGGTCGTCTTTCGCCACGCGTCGGACCGCAGCGCCCGGTGCGCCGCTTCGACGGCGCGGTCGACATCGGCTTCGCTCGCCGCCGGCATCCTGGCCCACGGCGTACCCGTCGACGGATCTACGCTGTCGAAGGTCGCGGACGGCTCGTCGAAGCGGCCGTCGATGTAGTTCCTGAAAAGAGCGTCGGTCATGGGCTCGCTATCAGAGGAAGGCCGGCATCACCCGGTCGATGAACAGTTGCAGCGATTTCTTCTTGCGTTCGTGCGAGAGCCCGCTGTCGATCCAGATCGAATACTGGTCGTAGCCAAGCGCCTCATAGGCATTCAGCCGGGCAATGACTTCGTCCGCTTCGCCGATCACCAGGTTCTGTCGGATCTTGTCTGGCGCATATTGCGGCATCGCGGCGATCTCATCCTCTGTGAGCGGCTCCAATACGCCTTGATGCACCGGCTTCTTGTTCTGGAACCAGGCGCCGAACTGGCAGTAGAAACTCGACAGGTCCCGGGCTAGGCGGTCGGCATCGGCCGCGTCCTCGGCGACGAATGTGTGCATCAAGAGCATGATTTCCGGCCGGGCGATGTCCGGATGTGCGTCGCAAGCGGCGTTGAAGCGCTGCATCAGGCTCGACACCTCGTCGTCGCCTGAAGCTAGCGGCGTCACCTGGATCTTGCATCCGTTGGCGACGGCAAAATCGTGCGAGTTCGGGTCGCGCGCCGCCACCCAGATCGGCGGATAGGGTTTCTGCAAGGGCTTGGGCGAGGAGGTGGTCGGCGGGAACGACCAGAACTCGCCGGAGAGTTCGAAGTCGCCGTCCCATAGGCCACGGATCGCCGGCACCATTTCGCGCATGCGCTGGCCGGCGCCCCAGGCGTCGAGACCGGGGAAGAGACGTTGATATTCGTAACTGTAGGCGCCGCGCGCGATGCCGATGTCGAGCCGGCCGCCGCTGATGACGTCGGCCATCGCCGCTTCGCCGGCAAGCTTGATCGGATGCCAGAACGGCGCAACGATCGTGCCCGTGCCGAGACGGATGCGGCTCGTTTTGGCCGCCAGATAAGCGATGTTGATGAACGGGTTCGGCGAGATGGTGAATTCCATGCCGTGATGCTCGCCGATCCAGGCCGTCTCGAAGCCGGCCTGCTCCGCTTGCAGGACCAATTCCTCGAGCTCGCTCACCAGCTCCGAATGCGGCTTGGCGAGATCCGACCGTTCCATATGCACGAAGAGCGAGAACTTCATCTGTGGTCACCTGTATAGGAGGCAGCGGACATAGGCGCTTTGCCTAGCGGCCTGACTTCGCCTTCCCTCTCATTGCCGACATAGACGCCAAAGGCGTCCTGCGTGCATTCCCTGACATAGCGGGCAAGCATCGAGCGAACCGCCGGATCGACGATCTTCAAGTCGCCGATCGAGTCGATGTCGACCAGCCGGATGCCACGATCGCTGGAGGCGGGCACGTCGAACGTGCCGCGATAATAGACATGCGTGCGCGCCGAATTGCCAGCGTCGTCCCAGACGGCGAAGAGGAAGCCGAGCTGGGCCTCGATAGCCTTGGCGGCAAGCAGGCCCCGGAGACTTTTGGCATCGCCGGCCGAGCCCAATCCCCGGCCGCGCGGCAGTTCGAAGCCATCAGCCGTTTCCAGGAACAGGACCCTGCCGCCATTTTCGAGGATGGCGCCGACATCGGTGCCGGGCTGGGTGGCGGCAAGCGCCTCCTGGCTGAGGCCGGGTGCGATATAGGCGCCGCGGCAGTAGCCGAGAGGCTGCGAGGAGTTGTGCTCGAAATCGCGTACGCGGCCGATAAGAATCGAATGGTCGCCCGCGTCGACCAACCGCTCCATGTCGCAGTCGAAGGACGCGACCGAGCCGTCCAGCAACGGACTGCCGGTCTGTCCCGGGCGCCAGGCCACGGAGGCGAACTTGTCGGCCGCTTTCGAGGCGAAGATGCCGGATGCCGCCTTCTGATCCTCGTTGAGGATGTTGATGGCGAAGCTCTTAGAGGTGGCGAAGACGGGATGGCCCAAGGCCTTATGGGCGACGCAGACGAGTACCAGCGGCGGATCGAGCGACACCGAGGTGAAAGAGTTGGCTGTGAAGCCGCGCGGCTCGCCGTCGGGCCCGATCGTGGTGACGATGGTGACGCCGGTAAGGAAGGAGCCGAGTGCGCGGCGGAAGTCGCCGCTATCGAAACCGGAAGTCACCATCCCATCCCCTTGCCCCGCCGCTTCGAGGAAGTCGACGATGCGGCGTGTGGTGAGGTCCGGTGCGGCCACCGCCATCATGTGCCGTTCGCCGGCAAGCACGATGCAGCGGCCATGCGGCGCCAGCCGCGCCATGGCGGCCGACATTGCCGGCGAGGAGTTCCTGTCCTCGGACCCGGTCATGAACAGGACCGGCACGGCAAGCGTTTGCAGGCGCTCGGCGTGGTCGCCGTCGGCGCGGGCGAACAGGCGATAGGTGCGGGCGTAGCCTTCCGGGTCGACCGCGCCAAGCGCGGATGCGGTCTTGCTTGCCGCCGCCTCGAGCTCGGCCGGCACTGGATCTCCGAACCAGCGGGTGATGGTCTGTGCCGTGCCAGCCGCGTCGCCCCGGCCGGTGAGGGCGGCCGCGCGCTGACGGACGGCCTCGGCCAATTCTGGTGGGCGGCGGAACACGGCATTCATCGATACGATGCCGCGCACGCGCTGGGGTGCCCGCAACGCAAGCTCCTGGGCGACGAGCGCGCCCATCGAGTGACCGACGACCGACACCTTGTCGAGGCCGAGGTGATCGAGCAGGCGAATGGCCTGATCGGCATAGTCGGCCAGTTCCGGGCTCGGTGGCGGCAGCGGCGACCGGCCATGGCCGAGCATGTCGATGGCGATCACATCCCATTTGCCGGCCATCCGTTCGATCTGCGGCTGCCAGATCGCGGCGTTCATGCCGACACCATGGATGAACAGCACCGGCGCGCCCGAGCCGGCTCGGATGAAGCCGGTGCCATCAGGCGCCGTATCCTGTCGAGCCCATGCCGATGCGGGTGCGTCAGCCATGCAGGTCGCCCACTTCCTTGAGGTCCTGGTAGCGGTCGCCAATACGATGGTGCGGCCGGCCGCCGATCGAGGCGCCGAGCGCCACCACCAACTCGTCCGGCGCCGGCGCGTCGCCGATCTGGAAATGCACCGTCAGGTAGTGCGAGCGCCGACCCTCGTCGTTCTTGTCCATCAGCGGGATCATGATGGGCGTGTTCGGGCCACCGCGCAGATTGGTGAAGGCAAGATAGGTCTTTGCGGCGACCGCGCGGCGGTAGTGATTGCCGAAATGCAGCGTGTGGATCAGTGCCGAAGCGTGTTCGATCTCGCCCGACGTGCCGCAGATGGCGGCCTTGCCATAGCCCTCGATGGCGTCGCCCGAACCGGCGATGGCGATGATTTCACGGGTCAGTGTCTCTCCCAGCACGGGCGCACAGGCGCGGATTTCGGGCGACAGATCCTCGGTGAAGCCGCGTCCGGCCCACGGATTGGTAAGCACCGCCGCGACGCCGATGAGGCGGAGCGGCCGAGGCGCTGCCTTGTCGCCTTCGATCAGCGTGTTCTCGGTGTAGGTGACGATCTTGCGAATGACGGGCTGCATGAAATCCTCGGTCGTCGATGCCATATCATCTTATGGTATACCATGCTATGGAGCGCCAAGTAACTTGTCAACCGGCCATGGAATCTGTTTTCGTGGCGAGGCAGGAGACCGCCCATGTCAGACGACACGCTTCGCATCGATCGCAGCGCCAAGACCTTGAGAACGCTGGCACTGGAGCGCATGCGCGAGGCGATCATGGATTTCCATTTCCAGCCCGGCGAAAGGCTGGTCGAGCGGCCGCTTTGCGACCAGCTCGGCGTCAGCCGTTCGGTCGTGCGCGAGGTCTTGCGGCAGCTAGAGGCCGAAGGCCTGGTGCAGATGATACCAGGGCACGGGCCGGCGGTGGCCAAGCCGGACCTTGGCCGCACCGACGAGATCTATGAGCTCAGGGCCCTGCTCGAAGGCATAGCCGCGCGTGCCTGCGCCATGTCCGCGACGAATGCGCAACTGACCCTGCTCGACAGTGCGCTCGCCGATCTTTTCGAAGCCTGGGCATCCGGCAAGCCGGCCGAGGTGATGCGGGCGACGACAAAGTTTTACGAAGTGCTTTTCGACGCGGCCGACAAGCGCGTCGCCTGGGAGATCGTGACCGGGCTCAATGTACGCATCAACCAGCTGCGCTCCATGACCATTCTCTCGGAAAACCGACGCGTACCGGCGATTGCCGAGATGACCGAGATCATGGATGCCATCAGATCGCGCAAGCCCGACGCGGCCGAAGCGGCGGCGCGGCGGCATGTCGAATCCGCCTGGCAGATCGCCCGCACGACGCTTCGGCTGCCGCCGGCGTAACCGGCACCGGCAGCGGCTCAGGCGTCGCTGGCCAAGGTCGCGCGCAGCCATGCGGCGATGGCATCGAAGTCGATCGGCTGCGTCGTATCGACGTCGAACAGCGGCCCGCGCCGCAGCGGTTCGGCGCGCTTGGCCAGTTCAATCAGTTCAGGGATGTAGGCAGCGCCGGGATGGCCGGGGAGACGCTGACCGAGCCGGGCGCCATAGCGTTCGGCCAGAACCTCGCCGGGGGCGTGGCACCAGATTTCGACGGTGTGTTCGACGCCGGCCTTGCGCAGATGATCTTCGAGCACTTGCCGCGGCTGGAAGCCGAACCAGGCATCGACGATGAAGGTGCTGCCGGCCGGAGCGTCGCCGACCACCGACCAGATTGCCTGGTAGCTGGCGCGGCCCAGCGTGCGATTGAATTCGCGGTCGGCGCCGCCGAGCACTTCGAGGAATGGGTTCTTGATCGTGTCGAGCGCAAGCAGCGGCCATCCCATGCGATCGGCGATGCCGCGCGACACCGTGCTCTTGCCGCTGGCCGGGATGCCGTTGACGAGCACGGCGCGTCTGGCGCGGCCAGGCTGAACGGCAAGCGATGTCGGCGCCGAAAGCGCCTGGAGCGCGGCGCCGATCACACCGGCATCGTCGCCGAGCTGCGCCGGCGCTACCGGGCATTGGTACCACGGCGCCAATGCCGGCGCGTGGTCGAGCGCTCTGTGTGCCGCCAGGCCAAGCCCACCGCCAAGCAGGATGAGATCGGGGTCGAACATGGCGACGGTGGTATCGATCGCCGCGCGCAGCGGTCTTGCCCAGGCTTCCAGTATGCCGCGCGCCTTGATATCGCCGGCCGCGTCGCGGGCAAAGAGCTGGTCGACCGAAACGTCGGGGCCCAAGCCGGCGCGCGCGATATGGCGGCCAAGTGCCGTGCCGGAACTGGTGGTTTCGACACAGCCGCGCCGCCCGCAGGCGCAGACCTCGCCGTTGACGTCGACGGTGATGTGGCCAAGTTGCCCCGCCGTTGCCCGGCCGCGCATGATCCGTCGGTTCTGGACGACGGCGCCGCCAATGCCGGTGCCGATGGTGAACATGGCGATGTTGTCGTGGCCCTGGCCGGCGCCAAGCGCCATCTCGGCGGCCAGCGCCATGTTGCAGTCATTGTCGAGGATGACAGGCTTGCCGGTCATGCTTTCCAGCCGCTGCGCGAGCGCGACCGAGGCGAGGTTGACATAGCCTCCCGACAGGACCGCGCCGCGGCGCGCGTCGACGCGGCCGGGAACACCGACGCCGATGGCCGCCACATCAGGCGTATCGAGAACGCGCACCATGTCGGCGATGCGGCCAAGCACCAGCTCCGGGTCGGGCGCGCTCTTCTCGGAAAGACGTTTGAGGATTTCACCTTTGCCCGAGATGCGGGCGGCACGCAAATTGGTGCCGCCGATATCGATCCCTATGGCCATCGATTTTTGTGGCATGACATCCTGCACGTGCCGGTGATCCAACAGGATATCAGGCGGCGGCCTTCTGCCGATAGTGCCCGATCACCGCCTGGATCTCGCGCAGTCGCGGCACCGCGATGGTCTCAAGCCTTTCGCGCTGAATGTCACGATCGAGCGAGATGCAGTCCTTCCACAGCGAACGGCCGGCGATCACACCGGAGGCGCCATTCTGCATGGCGATCTCGACCTGGCCGAGGAAGGTGGCGTGGTTGACGCCAGCCGAAAGTACGGCCCACGGCACTTCGCCGGCCATTTCCGTGATGGTGGCGCAGGCTTCCGGCGTTCCGGGGTAGGGAAGCTTCAGCACCTTTGCGCCGCATTCCAGCGAAATCCTCGTACCTTCCTCTACCAGCCAGGGCGTCTTGGCCGCATAGTCCTCGGGGCTTTCCCCTTCGAGCTGGTAGGTCAGGAATTCGACGACGAGCAGCAAGTCCTCCTTGCCGAAATCGGCGATGCATTGGCGCAGGATGGCGATGTTGTGTTCGTTGGCTTGCGGCTTGTCGGCCCGCAGATAGACCATGATCTTGCCACCCGTGCCGCCGAGTTCGCGCACTCGCCGCGCATCGATGCCGGGAACCAGCCGCGACAGGCGGTAGCCTTCCGGCGAGACGTCGAAACCGGACGCGTCGAGGCCGATGAGGAGTGCGGTATCCCGGTTCAGCACGCCCTCGTCCACAACCCGCGGTACCGCGCAGAGCGGGTCGAGCAGTACACAGGAGGCCGCACTTGCGAGGTAGCGCGTGATGTCGGCCTTGGTGTCGCCGAGCATGTCGTTGGTGATCCTGGCCTGGTCCTCGGGGTCCGACGCCAGCAAGGTGCGCATGCCGCCGCGCTGGTCGCAGGCGATGGCCACCATGGCTCCATCCTTGCCGCATATCTGCTGGTAGCCGCGCAGTTCCGCGGTGGTCATCTTCGTCATGGTTTTCTTCTGTCCGATGTTGGCGCGCCGACGGCGCTGATCCCGTGGAACAATGGTCAGTTTGCCCGCCTGCCGGCAGGAAGATTTCGCCGCCTGATGCATCGCCGGCCGCTGGGATAAGCAGCCTTGCCGGCGTGGCCCTCAAAGTTGCGAGTTCGCCGGATTTGCGCGATAACTCCCATCGGCGTATACGTGTGTAACACGTTGCTGAAAGGAATTGCAACCTGTCTGTTCCCTCCGTCCAGGACGCGACCGCATCGCGCACGATGCTGCACACGGTTGCCAAGCTGCACTATGTGGAAGAGATGTCGCAGGTCGATATAGCGCGGCAGCTCGGTGTCTCCACCGCGACGATTTCGCGCCTGCTGCAGCGGGCGCGAGCGGAGGGCATCGTGCGCATCGAGGTCATCGACCTGGTGACGCCCGAGGATATCACCAGGCAACTGGTCGATGGATTGAAATTGCGGGACGCCGCCGTCGTCGAGACGCCGGCGGCGGGCGCGCTGACGGCGCTTTCCGCCCCGCTCGGCGCTTTGCTCAGGCAGGCACACCTGGTGGCCGGTTCCGTCGTCGCGATCGGCTGGGGGCGCGCCGTGCGCGAGGTCATTCGAGCCGGCCTGCCGCGTATGCCGGGCGTGCTGACGGTGGCCGCAACCGGCGGCATGCAGCAGCACGCGGCGCATTTCCAGGTCAACGAATTCGTGCGGCTTGCCGCGGAGGAGTTCGGCGGCACACCGCACTTCATCCACGCTCCCTATCTGCCGTCGAGCGAGCTGCGTGAGGTCTTCCTCGGAGACGCCACCATCCGCGATGCCGTCGCGCTGTGGGAGAGGACCGATGTGGCGATCGTCGGCATTGGCCTGCCGCACGCCATCAACCCCCCCGAGGCGAGTGCCGCGACGCCGACCGAGCAGGCGCTGGTCCATGCGGCTGGCGACGTGCTGCGTCATTACTTCGATCCGGAAGGCGCGCTGATCGCCTGGGAAGGGGAGAGCCGGATGATCGCCATGTCGCCGGCGCAGCTTCGCGCCGTGCCGTTGGTTATCGGCGTCGCCGCCTCGCCGGAAAAAGCGACGGCCATTATTGGCGCCGCTCGCGCCCGGCTGATCAACGCGCTGGTAACGGATACCAAGACGGCGCAGGCTATCCTCGCGGTTCTTGCAACGCGATAGCGGCGGATATGCCGGACTGATGCCGCGCTGTCGCACGGAGAGAAGTCGTTGCGAAATCGATTGTGTCGCCGGAGAGTCGGGACGATAGTTCGCCGGGGCTCCGAGGAACAGTCATATGGTGTCTGGAAAAAGCCGGCGTTGCGGCCTCGGAAAAACCGAGTTGCAATTTATTTCTGCAAAGTGTTACAAAATGCGGACCCGACGTGCAGGCATGCCGGGCGCGGTGGTTCCCTGACCTTGCGGAGGCGAGGAAAGCGAGTACGGCGATTGTGCCGGTCGGCTGGACCGGCTGACATTTAGACTGGAGGGCGCTTGGGAGGAGCTGCCCGCGAAAGGCAACAGGCGTTCCCGGCCGTCGGCATCCTGCCTCCGCGCGGATGACGGCCATTCCAATGTCACCGAAAACGGCAGAACTGCTAACAATGAGGAGGATGTCATGAAGAAGATCGTTGCCGCGCTCGCGGCGCTTGCCGTCAGCGCGACGGTGCTGATGGCGCCCGCGCAGGCGCAGGACAAGAAATACACCATTGCGCTCATTCCGGGCCTCACCACCGACGGTTTTTACATCACCATGCGCAAGGGTGCCCAGGCAGCCGCCGACGCGCTCGGCGTGAATCTGGTCTTCCAAGGTGCTCCGGACTTCAACCCGGTCACCCAGGTGCCGGTGCTCGACGCGGTCATCGCCAAGAAGCCGGACGCGATCTTGATCGCGCCGACCGACAAGGTTCAGCTGGTGGAGCCGCTGCGCAAGGCCAATGACGCCGGCATCCCGGTCATAACAGTCGATACGTTCATCGGCAGCGGCGTCTACCAGACGGGTGCCGGCGATGCCGATTTCCCGCTGGCCTACATTGCCTCGGACAATGTGCTGGGTGGCGAGATCGCCGCGCGCGCGCTAGCCGCCGCCATCGGCGACAAGGGCAAGGTCTACGTGTCGAACGTCAAGCCGGGCATTTCGACCACCGACCAGCGCGAAGAGGGTTTCAAGAAGGAGATGGCCAAGCATACGGGCATCACCGTGCTGGAGACCCAATTCAATGACGACGACGCCAACAAGGCGGCCTCGCAGCTGCAGGCCGTCTTCGCGCGCAATCCCGATCTCGTCGGCGTGTTCGGCGCCAACCTGTTCTCGGCACTGGGTGCCGCCAACGGCGTCAAGCAGGCGGGCCAGACGGGAACCGTCAAAGTCGTTGCCTTCGACGCGCCGACCAGCATCGTCGACAACATCAACACCGGCCTGGTGGATGTGGCAATCGCCCAGCATCCCGCCGAGATCGGTTATTTCGGGGTCGTTTCGGCCTATGCCCATCTGACCGGCCAGTCGATCCCGGTCACGATCGGCACCGGCTTCACGATCATGGACAAGTCCAACATCGCGGACCCGAAGATCTCGAAGTATCTCTACTCCGAGTAGGTCCAGACGAGCTTGGCTCCCCCCGGTTCGCCGGGGGGAGTTCGTGCCGGGTCCCGCAAAAGGCGGGGCCTGTTTGAAGGCAGCCGCGCCGCGGAGTACTCATGACCTCGACATCACCAGCCCAGTCGGCCGAGAAGCATGTCGCCCCCCAGGCCGATCATGGCGATCCGGCCAGGACCCTGATCGGACGCATCGCCGAAGGGCGCGCCTGGCTGTTCCTCGCCGGCCTGATCATCTGTTTCGAGATATGGTCGAGGTTCGCCTTCGGCGCGACGTTCGTGCTCAACCCGTTCAATCTGCAATCCATCGCGATCTTCGCGATAGCTCCGCTGCTGCTGGCGACCGGACAGACCTTCGTCATCATTTCGGGCGGCATCGACCTGTCGCTCGGCTTCATCATGGGGCTTGCCGCCGTCGTTGCCGCGCATGCCACCAATCTGGCGGGCGCCGCCATTCCCTTGCCGCTGGCCATGTTGGCGGGCATTCTCGCCGCCGTGATCGTCGCTGGCTTGCCCGGGGTCATCAATGGTCTGCTGATCTCGCGTCTCAGGGTGCCGCCGTTCATCGGTACGCTCGGCATGTTCGGCGTCGCGCGCGGTGTCGCCTTCCTGCTTGCCGGCGGCACGACGGTGCCGGTGCAGAATTCCTGGTTCGCGCTGCTCGGCAACGGCAAGTTCTACGGCGTGCCTTATCTGGTCATGATCGCTGCCGTCTTCGTCATCGTGATGCACTATCTGCTCAGCCAGACGCGGTTCGGACAGCACAATTATGCCATCGGCGCCAATGTGCAGGCGGCGCGGCGCGCCGGCATCGATATCAGGGGCCACATATTGCGGCTCTATGTGCTGTCGGCGATGTGCGCCGGCCTTGGCGGGGCGCTCTACGCGGCGCGCTTCACCGCCGGTGCGGCGCAAGCCGGCGAGCCTCTGCTGCTCGACAGCGTAGCTGCTGTGGTGATCGGCGGCGCCAGCCTGTTCGGCGGCTCCGGCACGATCCTGGGCACGGTCGCCGGCGCGCTGGTGATCGCGGTGATCCAGTACGGGCTGGTCTTCGTCAATGTCGAGCCGTTCTGGCAGTTCATCGCCGTCGGCGTCGTCATCATCATTTCCGTGCTCATAGACCAGGCGCAGCGCCGGTTCAGTGGAGGCCGCCAGGATGAATAGCATCGACCAGAACACCCCCTTGCTCGAAGTCCGCAACCTGTCCAAGCATTTCGGCGCCGTGCGTGCGCTCAGCGATTTCTCCATGGCCGTGCGGCCGGGCGAAGTGGTGGCGCTTGCCGGCGACAACGGCGCCGGCAAGACGACGCTGATCAAGGCGATCTCGGGCGTGTTCCAGCCGACGGGGGGCGAAATCCTGCTCGGTGGCCAGCCGGTGGCATTC
Organism: Mesorhizobium sp. ES1-3; assembly: GCF_020164795.1. Lineage (NCBI taxonomy): Bacteria > Pseudomonadati > Pseudomonadota > Alphaproteobacteria > Hyphomicrobiales > Phyllobacteriaceae > Mesorhizobium > Mesorhizobium sp. ES1-3. Next base: position 7,577 of record NZ_JAIUGW010000039.1, on the reverse strand, counting down.
GCGACGCCGCAGGAGGCGCGCGAAAAGGGTATCGAGACGATCTACCAAGATCTGGCTCTGGCCGACAATCTGTCGATCGGCGCCAACATCTTCCTTGGCCGTGAACCGATGCGCAAGGCGTTCGGCTTCCTGCCGGTACTCGATCGCAAGGCCATGGCAGACGCAGCCAGGGAAACGATGAAGCGGCTGGATTTCCACGTCAGCCGGATGAACGCCCCGGTCAGCAATTTCTCCGGTGGCCAGCGCCAGGCCGTCGCCATCGGCCGCGCCGTCTACTGGGACGCGCAGATCCTCATCATGGACGAACCGACGGCGGCATTGGGCGTGCCGGAGCAGCGCAAGGTGATTTCGCTGATCCACCAGCTCAAGGCGCAAGGGCGCGGCGTGATCTTCATCTCGCATAATCTGCAGGATATCTTTGCCGTCTCCGACCGCATCGTCGTGCTGCGGCGCGGCGTCCAGGCCGGCGAGCGCAGGATTTCCGAGACCAACCATGATGAGGTCGTCCGGCTGATGGTCGGCGGATAGGCGGGTTCTCTCGGTGTGATCTTGTTCGGAGGCCGGGTCATGGTCTGTTTCTGTTCAATCTAGGCGCAGCCGCCACCAATGCCTTGCCGACGACCGATTGCGGTGCGTCGATGACGCCTTGGGCATCACCGCTTTCCGCAGTCCGTCCGGCATCGAGAAGGATGACACGGTGGGCGACCGCCCGGACGACGCCGAGGTCATGTGAAATGAAGAGATAGGCGATCCGTTCCTGGCGCTGCAGGTCGAGCAGGAGGTCGAGGATCTGGCCGCGCACCGAGACATCGAGTGCCGACACCGCTTCGTCGAGTACGATCAGCGACGGCTTGGTGGCGATGGCGCGGGCAATCGCCACGCGCTGCCGCTGACCGCCGGAGATTTCATGGATGGCGCGCGGCGCGAGATCGGCCGCCAGGCCGACCCGCTCCAGCAAGGCCGCGATGCGGCGCGGGCGCTCGGAGCGTGGGGCGACGCCATGAATGCGCAAGGGGTCGTCGAGGACGCGCGCCACCGTGGCGCGCGGGTTGAAGGCGGCGAGCGGATCCTGAAACACCATCTGCAGGCGGGCGCGGCGCGCACGCAAGGGCGCGCCGCGCAAGGCAAGGAAATCATCGCCTTCGAATTCGAGGCGTCCGCCATCGGGCTCGATCAGTCGCAGCACCAGCCGCGCGATGGTCGACTTGCCGCTGCCGGAAGGGCCTGCCAGCGCCAGCGTTTCGCCGGGCTCGATATGAAAGGAGATATCGTCGACCGCGGCGAGTGCCTTGCCGCCGCGACTATAGCGTTTGGTGAGATTGGACACCGTCAGCAGGCTCATGCATTCAGCCTGCTTCGGTTCAGCAAGGGCTCGGCGTCGAGGCCGATATGGGCGTCGAGCAGCGCGCGTGTATAGGCTTGCGTCGGCGCATTGACGATTTGCCCGGTGCCGCCGAGTTCGACCAGGTCGCCATGACGAAATACGCCGATGCGTTCGGCAAGCTCGGCGGCGAGCGCTATGTCGTGGCTGATGAAGAGCAGCGTCATGCCGTCCTCGGCCACCAGTTGTCGGATCAGCGCGACGATCTCGGCCTGCACGATGGTGTCGAGCGCGCTGGTCGCCTCGTCGGCGATCAGCAGTTTCGGCCCGGCTGCAATCGCGGCTGCAATCGCCACACGCTGCTTCTGACCGCCGGAAAGCTGGTGCGGGAAGGCGCGCAGTGCGGAGTCCGGATCGGGCAGGCGGACGCGTTCGAGCAGTGTCTTTGCCCTGGTGTAAGATGCTGGCCAGCCGAGGCCGAAATGGGTGCGCACCACTTCCGCGATCTGTTTGCCGACGGTCATTACCGGGTCGAGGCTGGCGGATGGGTCCTGGAACACGAAGCCGATGTCGCGGCCGCCGAGGGGGGTATGGTTTGGCTTGAAGGCAGACTTTTGGCCCCTGCGCCCTGCGACGCCCCCCGTAGAGGGGGGCGCCTTGGCACCTAACGATGAAAGGGAGAACCATTCGATGCCGCCGCCAATCCTGGCAGACTGCGGCAACAACCCTGCGATTGCCAGCGCCAGCGTGCTCTTGCCCGATCCGCTTTCACCGATAATCGCCAGCCGTTCACCTGCCTGGACATCGAGAGTAATGTTCTTCAGCGCCGCGACTTCGCTGCCGTCGCGGCGGTAGGTCACCGCCAGATCGCGGATCGACGCCAGCACCGTCATGACAGGCCCCTGCGTACGGCCGTCGTCTCGACGATGCCTTCGCCAGCGAGATAGACACCCAATACCGTCAGCACCAGCGCAATGCCCGGGACGATCGACAGGAAGGGCGCGGTGCGCAAGACAGTGCGGCCTTCCGCGATCATGCCGCCCCAGGTGACGCGGTTGGGATCGCCGAGGCCAAGGAACGACAATGCCGCTTCGGTGAGGATCGCGGCGGCTACGATCACCGATGACATCGCCAGCACCGGCGGTAAGGCGTTGGGCAGCACTTCGCGAAAGGCGATCTCCAGTGGATGCATGCCGATGACGCGGGCACCGGCGACATAGTCGCGCTCGCGGATCGACAACACTTCCGCGCGCGCAATGCGCGCCGGCCCCGTCCAGGTGCCGAGTGCTATCGCCACGACGACGACGCCGAGCGACGGGCCAACCACGCTGACGAAGGCCAGCGCCAGCAGGAAACCAGGCACGGTCTGGAACGCGTCGGTGATGCGCATCAGCACCTCGTCGACGAGGCCGCCGGCAAAGCCGGCCAGCGTCCCGACGACCGCGCCGATGACAAGGGCCGCGGCGGCCGCGGCGAGGCCGACAGCCAGCGAGGTGCGGGCGCCGTGGAACAATTCGGCCAGTACGTCGCGGCCGAGCCGGTCGGTGCCGAGCGGCAGCGACCAATCCTGGAATGGCGGCAGCAGCGCGGGGCCGGCAATGGCCTGTGGGTCCCCGGGAAACAGTAGCGAGGCTGACAGCGCCATGGCGAACAGCACCGTCAGAAGGATGGTGCCGGCAACCGCTTCGGGCGTGCGCAGGAAACGGCGCAGGCGGTTCATGCGCCCGCCTCGCTGGCGCCGACGCGTGGATCGAGAAAGGCATAGGCAATGTCGACGAGCAGGTTGATGAGGATGACGAGGACGGCGCTTGTGAGGATGATGCCAAGCAGCAAGGGGGTGTCGCGCGCGGCCACCGCTTCCTGCGCCAGCCGGCCGAGGCCGGGCATGGCAAAGACACTCTCGATGACGATGCTGCCGCCCAGCATCTGCGCCGATTGCAGACCGAGCATGGTGATCAGCGGCAGCAGTGCGTTGCGGGCGACATGGGCGAGCACGATGCAGCGGCGCGATAGCCCCCTGGCGCGGGCGGCCAGCACGAAATCCTGGCGCCAGACCTCGGCCATGCCGGCGCGCATCATGCGCAGATAGAGCGCCAGATAGATGAAGCCGAGTGCGCAAACCGGCAACGCCAGATGGATGGCGATGTCGGCGGAGCGGTCGAGACCGGTCTTGTCCGAGGCCAGGGTCTCGACACCGCCGATCGGCAACCAGCGCAGCTCGACGGCGAAGACTAGGATCAGCACCAGCCCGAGCCAGAAGCCGGGCACCGCGTAGAGCGCCAGCGAGGAGACGGAGAGAAAACGGTCGCGCAAACGGCCGGGCCTTGCGCCGGCATAGATGCCGAGCGCCGAGCCGAGGCCGAAGGAGAGCGCGGTGGCGCTGACCATCAGGACGAGCGTGGTCGGGAGGCGTTCGAGGATGACGTCGCGGATCGGCCTGGAGAAGGTGACGGACTGGCCGAGATCGAGATGCAGCAATGCCCAGAGGTAGTTGGCGAGCCGCGTCAGCTCCGACTGGTCAAGGCCCCAGCGGTGGCGCAACAGCTCGATCATGCCGGCGTCCCCGCCGGTCGAGACGATGTAGGCGTCGACTGCGTCGCCCTGGGCAGCTTCGAGCAAAAGGAAGGTGCCGACGACGACGATCAACAGTACAAAGATGCTGCCGACGAGGCGGCGGCGGAGGAGGATGAGGGCGCGGGTCATGCGCGCCTTGGAGGTTTGGCGCGCGGCTGGCTATAAGAAATGCCGAGCCTAGGCACCCCCCTCTGTCCTGCCGGACATCTCCCCCGCAAGGGGGGAGATTGGCTATAATCAACGGTTTCGCCAATCGCCGACGTTGCGGAATTGGCGAGGCGGACAAGCTGCTGATCTCCCCCCTTGCGGGGGAGATGTCCGGCAGGACAGAGGGGGGTGTGAAGGAACTCGGCTTTTGCCCAAGCTCCCATTCTCTCGCGAACTCTCATCCGCGTGAGTGTGTCACGATTCCAAATACGTGTCCGCCCAGTTCGAAACCGCCCAGCGCGGGTTGTTGGCGATGTTGCCGAGCTTGTCACTGGCCACACTGATAAAACTCCATTCAGCGACGTTGATCAGGGGCAGGTCCGCGGCGACTTGCTTCTGGAACTCCTTGTAGAGGTCGGTGCGCGCCGCTGTGTCCAGCGTTTCCGAGGCCTTGGTGATCAGCGCGTCGAGCGCAGGGTTTTTGTAGCCGCCCTGGTTGGAGAACGGCACGCCATCGGGGATGCCGCTCTGCACCAGGATGGTGGTCGAGATCGCCGGGTCGCCGCGGAAGACCGGCGGGCCGACCGCGAGGTCGAAGGCGTGGTCGGTGTAGACCGCCTTAATGTGCGCGGCAGAGTCGTTGTTGACCAGTTGCGCATCGATGCCTATTGCCGCGAGCGCCTGGCGCAGATAGTCGCCGAACTGTTTTGTTTCGTTGAAATAGGGGGCGGGCAAGAGCTTGAGCGAGAAGCGGTTGCCATCGGCGCCTTTCTTATAGCCGGCTTCGTCGAGCAGGGCGTTGGCCTTGGCGACATCGAAAGCATAGGTCGGCACGTCCGCGGTGTAGAATTGCGGATCGTTCTTCGGCACCGGGCCGGTGGCGGTGGCGGCATAGCCGAGGAACACCGTCTTGACGACGAAGTCCTTGTCGATGGCATGCGCGATGGCTTGGCGCACCTTGAGGTTGGCCAGTTCCTTGCGGCGATGGTTGATCTCGACCACGAGCTGGTAGGTCAGCCCCTCATAACCCTTGGTGATGACCTTCAGGCCGGGAACCTTGGAAATGCGGTCGAGGTCGGCCAGCGGCACGGCGGAGAAAGCCGCGAGCTGGATTTCCTCGGCCTCCAGCGCGGCAGCGGCCGAGGTACGGTCGGGCAGGACCTGATAGATGATCTCATCGAGATAGGGCTCGTCCTTGCCCCAGTAGTCGGTGTTCTTCGTCAGCCGGTAATACTGGCCGGCCTTGTACTCGCCGAACTTGAACGGACCGGTACCGATCGGCGCGTTGTTGGCGGGGTTGTCCTCGATCTTGCCGACTTCGTAGACGTGCTTCGGCACGACGCTGGACAACGCCGGCAAGGCGTTTCGGATCAGCTGGAACGGCGTTGGCTTGGCGAACTTGAACACTGCGGTCAGATCGTCTGGTGTGTCGACCGCGCTGAGGTCCTTGAACACGGTGCGGCCGAGATTCTGCAGCGGCTTCCAGATCTGCAGCGCCGAGAAGGCGACGTCGGCCGAAGTGAATGGCTTGCCGTCATGCCATTTGACGCCTTCGCGCAGCTTGAACGTCGCCGAGAGCCCGTCGGCGGCCGCCTCCCAGCTCACCGCCAGCCGTGGCGCGAGCCCGTCCTTGCCGTCGAAGGAGGCTTCGGCCAGCGTCTCGACGATCTTGCTGGAGATGAAGAAGACGCCGTTGGAGGCGACGATCGCCGGATTGAGATTGCGTGGCTCGGAATCGGCGGCAAGCACGAGCCGGCCGCCCTTCTTCGGTGTCTGTGCCCAGCCGAGTGCCGGCATGGCCGTGGAGGCCAGCAGCATTGCCGAGCCCGTAAGCATGGTGCGTCTGGAAATGGTGAAACCTGACATGAACTCCGTCCTCTCCGCGCGACCCGACCAGGCGCGACCTCGAACGCCGGCGCGTGCATCGGCATCCTGCGGCGGGGATTATGAGCCTTGCCGAGGGTTTCGCCAGAGACGGAATTGGCGCATCATTGCTTGGCTTTGAAATTTCCGTCCGCTGGACCAGTTTGGCATAGGTTCATTCAATTCAGGTTTCTGGTAGGACCAGATTTGCGGATATGTGGACGAATAATGGCTTGGTGCCGCCTGAATGCGGTCTTCGTCACGTTTCTGGCTGGACCAGAGTGAGAAAAATGGTGCAGATTTGATCGCGAGCCAGCGGATCGGGTGCGAAACAGCGCCGATCCCGGGCAATTCAGGGAGAGAGAGAGATGAACGTTGCGCCGGGCAAGAGTGCTGTCAGCAATATCCCGTTCCACCAGGCCAGGGTCGACCGACTGATGGAGGAGGCTGGCATCGACGTGCTGCTCGCGACCTCCAAGCACAACACACAATATCTGCTGGGCGGCTACAAGTTCATCTTCTTCGCGGCCATGGATGCGATCGGCCACAGCCGCTACTTGCCATTCGTCGTATACGAGAAGGGCGGGCCGGATCATGCGGCCTATATCGGCAACCGCATGGAGGGCGGTGAGCACCAGAACCATCCGTTCTGGACGCCGACGCTGCATGCCGCCTGCTGGGGCACGCTCGACGCCGCCAATCTTGCCGTCGAGCATGTCAGGAAGATCGGCAAGGGCGATGCCCGCATCGGCATCGAGCCCGGTTTCCTGCCGTCGGACGCCTATGCGCTGATCCGCAAGGCGCTGCCGGACGCCAAGCTGATCGACGCGACCGACATGCTGGAGCGCATGCGTGCCATCAAGACCGACGCCGAGCTCGAAAAGCTGCGCATAGCCTCGGAACTGATCACCGATTCCATGCTGGCGACCATCGCCTGGGCGCACGAGGGCACGACCAAAGCCGAGATGATCGAACAGCTCCGGCGCGAGGAGACCAATCGCGGCGCGCATTTCGAATATTGCCTGCTGACGCTGGGCTCGAGCCACAACCGCGCTTCATCAAGCCAGGCGTGGAAGAATGGCGAGGTGCTGTCGATCGATTCCGGCGGCAATTATCACGGCTATATCGGCGACCTCTGCAGGATGGGCATTCTAGGCGAACCGGACGCCGAGCTGGAAGATCTGCTGGCCGAGGTCGAGACGGTGCAGCAGGCGGCCTTCTCGAAGGTCAGGGCAGGCACGCTAGGCGGCGACATGATTTCCCACGCCGAGGGCGTGCTGAAGAAATCCAAGGTCGCGCCCTACACGGATTTCTTCGCCCACGGCATGGGCCTGATCACGCATGAGGCGCCGTTCCTGATGACCAACCATCCGGTGACTTATGAAGGCACCTACGCGGCCAAACCGCTGGAGAAAAACATGGTGCTGTCGGTGGAGACCACCATGCTTCACCCGACGCGCGGCTTCATCAAGCTGGAAGATACGCTTGCGGTGACCGAGAGCGGCTATGTGATGTTCGGGGATAGGGGCAGGGGCTGGAATAGGGGTGGGACGGCCTAATCCGGAGGTCAGCGCTGCCCCTCATCCGGCTGCCGCTGTCCAGCGGATAGATGGGTAACAGAATGAACCGGATACATAGGTAACAGTTTTCTCCCCCTAAGATGCGGTTGCCG
>NZ_JAIUGW010000038.1:0-31306 GCF_020164795.1 Mesorhizobium sp. ES1-3 | reverse complement strand
TCACTCCCACATCTTCGTGGTCAGAGTGAATCACGAACCAGGAGCTGTCGCGAGCCCTTTTTCAACAGCCTGCTAGGCCCCCTCACCAGCCTCCGCTTCGCTCGGCTGACCTCTCCCCGAGGGGAGAGGAGATTACGAGCGCCAGCGCCATTCTCTTCTCCCCAGCGGGGAGAAGGTGGACGCGAAGCGGCCGGATGAGGGGGCCGGCGCCGACTCCTGCGGCTATAGGCAGCTTATCCCGGCACGGGCGGAACGCCAGCGCGGACGCATGGTCCAGCTCCCTCACCCCTGCCCCGGATATGGCCTGCCATCCTTATGCAAAAACCGCCCGTCCGAACTCGGGCTCATCATGTCGATGTCGGAGCAGGTGATCACATCCTCCGGATTGCGCGAGCCGACTTCCAGGTAGCGCGCGGTGACCGACGAGCGGTTGATCATGTGGTGGCCGTTGCCGCTATTCCTGGCGAAGGTCGCGCAGTCGCAGGCCTTGAGAAGCGTCTCGCCGCCATCCTCGACCAGCACCAGTTCGCCTTCCAGCACATAGACGAACTCGTCCTCATGGCTGTGCCAGTGGCGCTGGCTCGACCAGCCGCCTGGTGGCAAGGTCATCAGGTTGACGCCGAAATCGGTGAGCCTGCCGGCATCGCCGAGGCGTTGGCGCGTGCGGTCGGCGCACGGGGCATCGAAGGGCGCGGGATAGCCGGAGCCCTTGCGGACGGGCACGGATGCGAGGTCGATCTTGGGCATGGGTGCTCCGGAAGGTAAGGCCGGCAGTGTAATTCATGGCGGGTGGGGGCACAGGGCCACCTTGCGGGGTGGGGGTTTGCCAGAGGCGTATTGAATGTAGCGCTCTACGGCGCCCCCCTCTGTCCTGCCGGACATCTCCCCCTCAAGTGGGGAGATTGGCAGCTTTGGCGCCGGCTCTCTTCCTGGCAATGTTGAAAATTGGCGAAGGCCGTGATGACAGCCAATCTCCCCCCAAGAGGGGGAGATGTCCGGCAGGACAGAGGGGGGCGCCGTAGAGCTCGAATTTCAAACCGTGCACGCCCCGCCCCCTAATGCGCCGCGCCGAGCTCCTTCACGCGCCTCTCGTGCTCCTTCAGCGTCGGCAGCGTCTTCTTGGCGAATTCCTTCAGCGCGGGGTCGTCGCCCGATTTCGCATAGGTGCTGAACAGGGCGACCGCCTGCTTGTGGGCCTCGGTCTGCATCATGATGTATTTCTGGTCGAACTCCTTGCCGCTGGCGGCTTTCAGCTGGTCCAGCATCTGCTGGTCCTTGGGCTGCAGCGCGGGGCCGGCGGGCTTGATCGAGGCGGTGGTCTGCCCCTTGCTCAGCGCCTGCTTGAAGTCCTCGCCGGCCTTGGTGTGGTCCTTGATCATCTGGCCGGCAAAGGCCTTGACGTCCGCCGAGGCGGATTTCTGTTCGGCCAGCCTGCTCGACTGGATCTCGAATTCATTGGCGCTGGGCACGGTGCTGACAAAGGTTGGGGTGTCGACCTTGCTGTCGGGCAACATGGGCGCGACGGCGTTCGAGTTGGTGCCGTTCGTCTGGGCAAGGGCGGCGGGCGCGACGGCGGTCAGCGCGACGGCGGCCACGGTCAGGAGCATTTTCATCTGGGATCTCCGATCGGAATGGTTCCCTCGGGGTTCCAACGCGGCAGATGCGGTGAGGTTGCCAGCCGCGTCCCTTCTCCTCGCGCAGGAAGAAGGGGAAGCACCCTTGGATTGCAGCGTGATCTCTCCCTACGGGCGACGAGGCCCCAGCAGAAAGGCTGTCATCGTCGCGCTCACGCACGCCATCGCCAACAACGCAACGACGCCCGAGGATCTGGACCCTCGGCGAATTGAAACAAGGTTTTGTGAAGCGGGAGCATTTCGAACCAACCCGACCAAGTCGGACCTGCTCCCATGTCGAACGGAATAGGCGCGGGTCAGCTCCGCACCGAGCAGAAAGATTTCCGATGAATAATAGACCCAGAGCAGTATGACGAGCAGCCCTCCGGCCGCACCATATGAGGATGCGATCGCACTTGTGCCGATATACCAACCGATCAGCGACTTCCCCAGTGTGAACAGGGCGGCGGTCACGACAGCACCGATCCCGACATCCCGCCATTCCAAGGCACGGTCTGGCAGGACTTTGTAGATCGCGGCAAACATCACGGAGATCAAGGAAAAGGAAATCAGGGTGTTGATCGCGCTCAGAACAAATTCGCCGAACGGCAAATGAGCGCTGATCACGTTACCCAGGGCAGAGATCGCCGCGCTCGCCACCAGAGATACCAGCAACATAAAGCCGAGGGCGGCGACCAAGCCGAGACTTGCCGCACGCGCGCGCAGGAGACGCGACAGCGAACTCCCCTTCGCTTGAACCTTCCATATTGCATTCAGGGCCTGCTGCATCTCGCCGAACACCGCCGAGGCGGTGACGAGCAAAGTGACCACGCCGATGATGGCCGCCAGGGTCCCCGATGATTTGCTGGATGCCCCTTCGAGCGCTGCCTGAAGGAGCGCTGCACTTTCTGAACCCATCAGCCCCGATATCTGAGCAGACAAAGCCACCTGTGCCGCGTCATGACCAAATGCGATACCAACTATCGCGACGACGATTATCAGAACCGGGGCCAGCGACGTGGCGGCATAAAAGGCCATCGCCGCGCCATGACTAAGGGCATTGTCGTCGACAAAGCCAACCACGCTTTCTCGCACCAAGTCCCAAAGGTTTTTAAGTATGGGTCGCACTTCGAATCCGTGAAAGGGGGTCGCAAGCCGTCTCCTATCAATGCAGCCGATCTTCCGATGTTCCAGCCGACTTGAGCGAGAGCTTCACCAGCAGAAAAGCCATTCCGAACCGAAACTCAGCGACTGAAGCTGAAACGCCCAGATGTTAGTGACAACAGGAATCGCCATACTGCAGCTGCTCATGCCAATCCGGCCGGCCTTCGGGCGTGAAATCCATTAGGTTCCACAGGATCTCGCAGGTGCCGATGGCGCGCGGGTCCTGGCCGGGCTCGGTCGGCGCGAAGCCGAGTTCGGACGACCAGAAATGCCTGATGCCGTCGGCATCGCGGTGGAACACCTGAAGCAGCGGGATCTGCGCGCCGTCGGCATCCTCGGCGTTGTAGTCGCGCTTGAAGCTGTTGTTGGCCGAAGACACCAGCCGCATGTTGCGCCACGCCCTATCGCGGCCGAGCGTGACGAGATTTTCCAGCGCCGTCTTGGCCACGACGGCGAAGTTGAAGCCGGCCGCTTCGAGATGGCCGACCGCGCCGTCGAACTGGTCGAGCAGCGCGGTGCAGGACGGGCACGGCTGGTTGGGCCGGGCGAGCTTCGCCGTGCCGCCGCTGGTTGCGACGTCGCGCGTATCCTGCGGATGGCGCGGGAACATCATCTGATAGAGGATCAGCGTATCCTTGCCGGGCGCGAACAGCTCCGACAGTTTTATCTCTGTGGTCTTGCCGGCGATATCCAGCCCGTCGAACACATAATCCTGCGGCACCGGCCCGCCCGGCGGCAGCGTGCGCCGCGCCTCGGCCACTGCTTCCATGGCGCGGCGCAGCTCGATTTCCTTCTTCAGCAGCTTTTCGCGTGCGGTGCGGTATCTGGCGGATTCGTTGGGAAAGGTGATCATGGTCGGCTCCTTCAGTCGTCGCGCCGGCGTCCCGGCGCGGATGCTCTGCGACCCAAGGACGTTTCACCGCGGTCGGTTCCGACATTTTTCGCACCCGGCGCGCCGATCACGAGCCGGGCTTCGAAAGGAGCGGATGAAGGCTATTGCGCCGTTGGCACCGGGCAGTTCAATTCGCCTTCGGGGCAATTGAGATAGGTCTGGAAAACCTTCAGCCGGCCATTGGTGAGCGAGGTCTGGCAATTGGCGACGACCACCGGATAGATGGTGCCCGCAGTGTCGATCGGGCCGCCCTGGAACTTGCATTCAGCGTCGCGGAAAGCGACCCAGGCGCGCTGCGCATCGACCAGCAATTTCCTGGACGCCGCATTGTCCTTCAGCCGGTCCACGATCTGCTTGTAGGCATCGTTGAGCTTCTTGTCGGCCGCGCCGAAATCCTTGCCGGCGCACTGGTTCATTGTCGCCTGGTCCTGCGCATTGGCGCAGTCGGCGGCGAGCGCGGTGCCTACGAAGTGCGGGGCGGCAAGGATCAGCGTGGCAAGGCTGGAGAGCAGAAGCCGCATGATGTTTCCTCCGGTTTCAACAAGCCCCTGCGGAGACGAAGCTTAGCGGCCGGCTGCATGCTGGCAAGATGTCGCCTGCCGCCTTGGTGGACAGTTTGTTTATCCGATTGTTTATCCGAAGCGAAGCCCATCACCCCTTGACCCCGCCGGCGGTGAGGCCGGAGACGATCTTGCGCTGGAAGATCAGCACCAGCACCACCAGCGGCACCGTGACGATCACCGAGGCGGCCATGATGTTGCCCCACGGAATCTCGAACTGCGAATTGCCCGAAAGCAGCGCGATTGCCACCGGCACGGTCCGCCGCGCGTCGTTGGAGGTGAAGGTCAGGGCAAACAGGAACTCGTTCCACGCGCCGATGAAGGCCAGCAGTCCGGTGGTCGCCAGCGCCGGCCACATCAGCGGCAGGAAGATGCGGGTGATGATGATCCACGGCGTCGCGCCATCGAGGATCGCCGCCTCCTCGACCTCGACCGGCAGGTCGCGGACGAAGGCGGTGAGCACCCAGACGGTGAACGGCAGCGTGAAGATCATGTAGGAGAAGATCAGCGCGAAGAGCGAATTGTAGAGGCCGAACATCCGCACCAGTTCGAACAGTCCGGCCAGCACCGCCACCTGCGGGAACATCGAGACCGACAGGATGGCGAACAGCAATGCCGAGCGGCCGCGAAAACGGATGCGCGCCAGCGCGTAGGCGGCGGTGACGCCAAGGAACAGCGAGAGCGCCACCACCGCGCCCGAGACGACCAGCGAATTCAGGAGGTTGCGCGCGAAGGCGCCTTCGGCCAGCACGTTGCGATAATTGCCGAGGCTGGGCGCCTTCGGCCACGGATCGGCCTGGAACAGCTCGGTCCCCGATTTCAGGCTGGTGACGATGGCGTAGTAGAACGGGAACACCGCGATGAGCACGATTGCCCCGACCAGCAGATAGAAGGCCGTGCGCTTCAGGAGCCACATCTCAGCGGCCTCCTTCCAGGCTTAGCCGGCCGATGCGGATGGTGAGCATGGTGAGCAGAGCGAGGATGAGGAAGAGCAGGGTCGAGGCGGCCGAGCCATAGGCGAACTTGTCGAACTCGAACAGGTTCTCGCGGGCGAACACCGACATCGACTTGGTGTGCGCGTTGTTGGGCGTCAGCACATAGATCAGGTCGAAGATGCGCAGCGCGTCGAGCGCCCGGAAAATCACCGCCACCATCACCGCCGGGCGGATCAGCGGCAAGGTCACGCGCCAGAAGATCTGCCAGGGATTGGCGCCGTCGAGCTTGGCGACCTCGATGATCTCGCGCGGCAGCATCTGCAGCGCGGCCAGGATCAGCAGCGCCATGAACGGCGTCGTCTTCCAGATGTCGACGATCAGCACGGCCGCCATCGCCGTGTCGGCGCTGGCGGTCCAGGCGATCTTGTGGTCGATCAGCCCCAGGTTGATCAGCACGACATTGATGATGCCGAACTGGTCGTTCAGCATCCACTGCCACATCTTGGCCGAGACGATGGTCGGGATCGCCCAGGGGATGAGGATCGCCGCCCTGACGATGCCGCGGCCCGGGAATTCGGCGTTGAGCACCAGGGCGACGACCATGCCGAGGATCGTCTCGCATGTCACCGAAACCACCGCGAACCGTATGGTGTTCCACACGGCGCCCCACCAGGCCGGGTCGAGAAGCAGCCCGTCATAGATGATCCTGCCGCTCGGCATGCGCAGCACCGAGACATAGTTGGCGAAGCCGACCCATTGGCGGGCGTCGAGGTCGGACAGCGAGGCGTCGGTGAAGCTGAAATAGACCGTGCGCGCAAGCGGCCAGCCGGCAGCGGCGGCGAGCACCAGAAGCATCGGCGCCAGGAACAGCCATGCCGAGCGCACACGCTGGCGCATCAGCCGCGAGCCCGGGCGCCGGCCGGCGGCGTCAGCCGGTTGCGCGCTCACCAGCCCTTGCCCTTCAGCCTGGTGAGCGTTGCTTCGAGGTCGGCCAGATTGTCGGCGGCGCTGCCCTCGCCGGACAAGGTCTTGTGCACGGCGTTCCAGAACTGGCTCGACGCCTCGTTGTACTTGTTCCGGGTCACCGCCGAGGGCCGTGGCTCGGCATTGAGGAAGACCTCCTTCCAGTGCGGAATGATCGGCTGTTGCCGGGCGATGTCGGCATCGTCATAGAGCGCCTGGATGGTCGGCAGGTTGGCGGTCTTGAGCGTGCGGTATTTCTGCATTGCGGGCGAGGCGATGAACTTGACCAGTTCGATCGCCGCATCCGGGTGCTTGGAATATTTCGAGACCGCAAGGTTCCAGCCGCCCAGCGTTGCCGCCGGCCGGGCGCCCTCGCCCGTGCCGGCCGGCAGCGGCGCGACGTCGAACTTGTCCTTGATCGGCGACCCCTGGCTGTTGCCCAGCGCATAGGCATAGGGCCAGTTGCGCATGAAGACGGCATTGCCGGTCTGCCACACGCCGCGCGATTCCTCTTCCTGGTAGGCGAGCACGCCGGGCGGCGCGATGGTGCCGATCCAGGCCTTGGCCATGTCGAGCGCGGCCGCCGCCCGGGCGTTGTTGATGGAAATAGTGCCATCCGGCTCGACGATATGGCCGCCGCCGTTCGAGACCACCCATTCGAACGCGTCGCAGGTCAGCCCTTCATAGGCGTTGCCCTGGAAGACGAAGCCCCAGATATCCCTGTTGCCCGCGGCCCGCTCCTTGTCCATCACCAGCCGGGCTGTGTCGCCCAGCTCCTTCCAGGTGGCCGGGACCTTGGCGCCGTATTTGTCGAGCAGATCCTTGCGGTAGTAGAGCGCCGGCGCATCGGTGAAGATCGGCAGCGCCACCAGCCTGCCGTCGACCGTCTGCGACTGGATGATCGACGGGAAATGCTTGCCCACGACATCCCTGGTCGCCGCGGTCAGGTCGACGAACTGGCTGGCGAGTTGCGGCGCCCAGATGACGTCGGTCTGGTAGATGTCGACGTCGCTGTTGCCCGCGGCGAGCCACAACCTGTACTGACCGAACTGATCGGTCCCGGATGACGGCATGGCGACGATGGTGACCTTGTCGCCGCTCTCTTTCTCATAGCGGTCGAGGATCTCGCGCAGCACCTTGAGGCCGTTGCCGGTGTCACCCGACACGATCGACAGCTCGACCGCGCTCGCCTGACCCGCCGCGAGCAGGACAGCTACGCTCAACGCCAGCAATGCGTGGAAAACCTTCATCGCGGTGGATCTCCCTTGGCCGGCGGCGCACAGCCCCGACAGCCGGTCAGACCCCACCGTTCATTGAATGCGGAGCCGCGCTTTGGGTTCCCGAACAGCCATCTCCGGTGGCGATGGCGGCACCGATCGACGTCGCCAGTCAGCCTTCCCAGGCGACGGGCCTCATGCCCAGCCGCTCGTAGAGCCGCACGGCGGCGGCGTTCTCGAGCGTATTGGTCTTGAGGTCGACATGGGTGGCACCCCGGTCGCGGAAAATGGCGAAGGCGTGCCACATCAGCGCCTCGCCAACGCCCTTGCCGCGCGCCTCTGGATGAACGGCCAGATCCTTGACGAACGCCGAGGTCCAGCACAGTGCCGCCGCTGCCAGCCGGCCCTTGGCGTCGATGACGAGGAAACACAGCGCCGGGTCGAATTCGGGGTCTTCGGAAATGCGCGGCCACCATTCGTCGAAAGGGCCGTCAGTGCCATCGTCGAACACTTCGCCCAGCAACGCATGCAGGGGCAGCGCGTCGCCGCGCTCAAACAAGCGCATGACGAAGCCGTCCGGCCAGTGCGGTGGAACGAGCGTCTCGTCGAGGATCTTGCGCAGCCGGATGTCGTTTGGAGCCGGCGGACGCGGTTCGGGCATCGCGCTCAGGCGTCGGGCTGAAGACGCCCGCGCTTGCGGTCGACGCCGAGGCCGGTCGCCTCGAGCAGGCCCTTGCGCTTGGCGTCGAAATAGTAGCCAGTCTGGTAGAGCCAGTCGGCCTTCTTGGCGTTGCCGTTCGACACCAGCCAGGCGCCACGCAGATATTTGACCGCGTATTTGAGGTTGGTCTCGGCGTCGAACAGCCCCTTGGCCGGCCCGTCATAGCCCATGCCGCGCGCCGTCGCGTGCTTGATCTGCATCAGCCCCCAATGGCCGTTGTTGTAGGCCTTGGGATTGTAGGTGCTTTCGCGATTGACGACATGGCGCACCAGATCCACCGGGACCTGATAGAAGGCGGCGTACTTGACGATCAGCCGGTCGACGTCGCCGCGCATGCCGGTCGCATGCTGTTCTTCTGCCGGCTCCACCGGCGCCGACGGGAACTGCACCAGGGCAGCCGGGTTCTGCGGCACGACGTAAGCCACCTGCTGCACGCCGGGCATTTTCTGGCCGCCCTTGGCAACCGCCGGCACGATGAGCCCGGCGGTCGTATAGGTCGCCGCCGACTGGATCGGCTGGCCGGCTTTCGCCGGGGCCGGCGCCTGCCAGGCATTGGCGGTCATCACGGCGGGCACGGCCGGCGCCGCGGGCGTTGTCCCGGCAAAGGCGGCGGTTGCCGCGGCCGGCTGGACCGCGGGATCCAGCGCCGGGGTGGCCGCGCCGGGGGTCAACTCAGCCGTCTGGACGGGCGCGATTCCGGAGGATTGCGGCAGCACCGAAACCGTCTCCGGCAGCGGCACGGTGAAGCCGGCATCGCTGCCTGCCGTGGTCGCGGTTTCGGTCAGCGACGGCGCGGCTTTCATCTGCGAGGTCGAGGTGCAGCCGCTGATGCCGGCAGCCGCCACGATCACGCCGATGGCGATAAGGGTTTGTTTTGCTGGCAAGCCGCGTTCGGAGTCCGGTTTGTCGGGGTCGTTAAGATTTCCCTTACACCAGCGATTCTTGGGTAGCAATCGGGGCCATCTGGTGGTTTTCGGGTGGCGGGACGCAGGCAGCGATGCCATATTGTTCCTGATATGTACCGGCGGGAATCCCGGATTCCGCCGCTTTGCGGAAAGGAGAGCATCATGGAAACGACATCTTCGATCACAGCCGGCCACGCAGTGTTAGAAACAGTGATCGGTTTCATGGGCATCGCCTGGAGCGAAAAGGGCCTGATCCGGCTCTGCCTGCCCGAACGCAGCCGCGAAGTGGTGGAGCGGCGGCTGATGCGCCATGCCGGCGTTTCCGCCTCCACGGCCCAGCCGTCATGGGTGGTCGAGTTGATCGCCTCGATCAAGGCCTATGCCGCGGGCGAGGACGTCGATTTCACCGGCTTTCCCGTCGATCTCGACGGCATCGACGATTTCCGCCTCGCCATCTACGACGCGGCACGAAAACTGAGCTATGGCGAAACCACCACCTATGGCGAACTCGCCAAGCGCGCCGGCCATGCCGGCCTGCCGCGCGAAACCGGTGCGGCCCTTGGCGCCAATCCGGTGCCGCTGGTCATCCCGTGCCACCGCATCCTTGCCGCCGGCGGCAAGATCGGCGGCTTCTCGGCGCCCGGAGGCTCGGTCACCAAGGAAAAGATGCTGGCCATGGAAGGCGTGCGCATCGGCCCGCCGCCGCCAGCGCAGGTGTCCTTCGGCTTTTGAGAGCAGTTCCAGGAACCGTTCCCGGATGTGTCGAGTTTCAGGTCGGGCCGGCATCACCTGAATATCGGCACGCCCTAATGGCGCCGGATGAACCTATGCCTGAAACGCTCATTGTCCGGCCGCTTGCAGATATAGACCGGGCAGGACCTGGTGTCGGCGCTCGGCACATAGGCGCGCGTCCTCACCTCGCCCATGGTGCAGAACTGCTGGCTCTGCACATAGCGGTCGTAGAGCGGCAGCCCCGGCACCCGCGTCGACTGATAGCGCAGGATGACCGCACCTTGACCCGCGATCGTCGACTGGACCTTGCCGCAACTCATGCGCGTCGGGTCGTAGCGCGAGATCGCCTGCGCCTGGGCGGCCACCAGCGTGAGGCAGGCGGCAAGCAGGATGGTTTTCATGGTCCTCTCCCGTCGATCCGCCGCCCGAGGACGGCGGATCTCGCGTCACGGTTTCACCAGATTGGGGCGGCCGTTGGGCGGCTTAGATCACGGCTTTTTCACGCAGTCTTGTTTTTTGTGCGAAAGCAGCCTATATCAGCCCCATTGATATTTCGGCCGATCGATCCGGGCCTCGCGATCTTCGCGTTTGCTGACGTCTATCTCCAAAATCTCGATGCACACCGGCTGGACCTCGGTCCGGTCATACCAAAGCAAATGTGAAGGACTATTTTTATGGCAACTGGAACGGTCAAGTGGTTCAACGCCACCAAGGGCTTCGGCTTCATCCAGCCTGACAGCGGCGGCGCGGACGTTTTCGTCCACATCTCGGCTGTCGAGCGCGCTGGACTGTCGACCCTGGTCGAAGGCCAGAAGATCAACTTCGAGATCGAGCAGGACCGCCGCACTGGCAAGTCGTCCGCTGGTTCTCTGAGCAAGGCAGCCTGATTTTGAAAATGGCGCGCGCCGGACGAGAGTTCGGGGCGCGCGGCAAGTCACGGATGTACTGACGGTCGCGCGAGAAGCGCGCCGGAGTGGAAAGAGCCGACAAGCTGGAACAGCGGATAGCTGCCAGCCCGGACCGGACGCTCCCGATCAGGCTACCGAAATGGGAAGGCGGGATTTATCCCGCCTTTTTATTTGTCTGGATTTTGACGCTGACGATTGGCGAAATCGGCCACACAGCGTCCTTCTCCCCGTCACTATACGGGGAGAAGTGCCCGGCAGGGCGATGAGCGGCAGCGCGAGGCGCCCCCGAGATTATCCATCGCAAAGCTAACACGATAACAACCGAGGCTGGCGCCGCCCCTCATCTGGCTGCCGCCATCTTCTCCCCGTGAAACGGGGAGAAGGACGCTGTGTCGCCCGCCTACCCCACCCACCCGATCGGCACATGCCCCGGGTCCGCCTCCACGCGGCCGAGCCAGGCGACCACCGCGGGATAGGCGTCGAGTTGGAAGCCGCCCTGCTCCGCCGTGTGCGTGTAGGCATAGAGCGCGATGTCGGCGATGCTGAACGCACCGGCGAAGAAGTCGTTGTTTTCCAGATATTTGTTCATGACGCCAAGCGCCTTGTTGCCGCGCTCCAGCGTCGCCGCCAACCGTTCCGGCGTGGCATCCGCGGCGCGTTCGGGAAAGGTCAGCAGCGCCTTGCGCACGGCGATATAGGGCTCGTGGCTGTACTGCTCGAAGAACAGCCACTGATAGGCGAGCCCGCGCTCGTATCTGTCCGCCGGCAGCAGGCGCGTGCCTTCGGCGAGATAGAGCAGAATGGCGTTGGATTCTGCCAGCCGCCGGCCGTCGTCCAGTTCCAGCAGCGGCACCATGGCGTTGGGGTTCTTGGCTACGAAATCGGCCTTGCGCGTATCGCCGGTGTGCGAACTCACCTCGACAGTGGTGAAGGCGAGGCCGAGCTTGGCCATCAGCAGCCGCGGCTTGTAGCAATTGCCGCTGTCGATCATGCTATAAAGTATCATTGTGGTTCCCCGGAGCGCTGCTTCTGCGGGCGGATTATCGCAGCGGCGCCATCCTCAACCAGTGATTTCTTTTGGCGCGACCATCAACGCCGCTTATGCAACGGCACGACCTTGTTGTCGAAGCCCAGCAGCGCATCGACCGCAAGCGGCTCTTCGTTGAAGATGGTGCCGGCAAGCGCCGGACGCCCGAGAAGAAAACCCTGCAGCAAATCGACCCCGCCTTCGAGCGCGACACGCAGGTGGGTGGGCTGCTCGATCCCCTCGACCAGAACCTTGGCGCCGCGGTCGTGCAGGCTGGACACCAGCGGGCGGAAGAAGCGTTCCGCGGCGGCGTGGCGGCAGAATTCCGCGAACCAGCCGCCATCGATCTTGACGATGTCGGGCTGGAGCAGACCCACCCGCTCCACGGTCGAATGGCCGGTCCCGAAATCGTCGATGGCGATGCGGATGCCGTCGCGCCGCATTTCACGCACCAACCTTGCCAGCAGCGCATCGTCCGCCGCCTGTTCGGTGATTTCACAGACCAGCATGGCGGGCGCCAGGCCGAGCTCGTCGAGATGCCGGCTCATCAGCCGTATCTCGGCCAGCGCCCGCCCAGCATGGTTGTTGACCAGCGGATTGTAGTTGAAGAACAGGTCGAGCCCGTCGACCCCGATGTTGTGGAAATTCCTGAGATGCAGCACGCGGCACATGGTTTCGACGAACAGCCGGTCCGAGGCCGCGACGCTGTCGAAGAACATTCGCGGCGATCCCGGCCGGCCGGCGCGGTGCTGCTCGATCAGGCCTTCGACGGCCACCGGGTGCAAGCTGCCGCCGAGCGGGGCGTAGATCGGCTGGTAGGCGCTGCGCAGGCGGAAGTCGCCATGGACGCCGTATTCGATGCCGATCTCGTCGACGAAGATCGCATCGTCAATGGTGCGTCGCCGCTCGACACTCATGGCGCGATCCTGCGCCCAAACGCCTTTGCAGGTCGCCCCGTGCGCGGCGCAACAGCGGCGGCGGCAGCATGGCTTGCGGCGGGGGCAGGTTCCGGACTGCCCTTTGCGAAAACACGGAAACTTGTCGGCGCCAGTTCGGGACGGGCCAGCACGTACCCCTGGACCATCGAGGCGCCCGATCTCTCGGCCAGCTCCAATTGCCAGCCTTCCTCGATACCCTCGAACACGGTGCGGACGCCCTGGTCCTCGAAGCTCCTCACCATGGATGTCAGCAGCGCGAAACCAGCACCCGATTCCATCAATTGGGTGATCCAGTGCGCATCGAACTTGACGATGTCTGGGCTCAGCTCCTTGACGCGGGTGATGTCGGAATCGTCGGCACCATAGTCGTCGACGGCGATCCGGAAGCCGTTGGCTCTGAGCGCGGCGACGAAGCCGTGCAGAGTTTCCTGCGATGCCGATCTCTGCTCCGTCACCTCGCACACGACGCGGCCCGGATCGATACCGGCCTCGTGCAATACCAGCCGCATGTCACGCAAGGCGTTGTCGACGATCGATCGCTCGGTGAAGACCGAGGGATCGAAATTGACGAAGACCGATGCCTCCCGCGGCAGGCAGGCGCCGGCATTGAGCAGATGCAGTGTCCTGGTCAGCGCTTCGACGTGCAGGCGGTCGGCCGCCGGACATGTCGAGAAGAAGGTCATCGGCGATTGCGGCTCGCCGTCGCGAAACGGGCGGATCAGCCCTTCGAAGGCGGTGACCGACAGCTTGCCCTCGTTGAAGGCAAAGATCGGCTGGAAGGCGCTTTGCAGCGTATAAATGCCCCAGACACCGCTCGAGGTGCCGTCATCATGACGGATGATATGGGCAAGTCCGATGCTGCGCGACAAGGGTTCCTCGCTCCGCGACTGGGCGGAATTGGATTTCGATCCTGCCACGCAAGCCTCTACCGCCAGTTAATGAACTTTCTTTTGCCGATCACGCCTCATTGACCACGCCGTCCCACCTGGCCCAGCCGACAAGGCTTGCACTGACGGGAATGTTGCGACATGAGAAGCGCCGCGGCCGCTCCTGGCCGCGCCGATCCTTTGGAGAGACAAAAGGTCATGGCCTTTCTTGCCGACACCCTTTCCCGCGTTAAGCCTTCCGCCACCATCGCGGTGACGCAGAAAGCCCGCGAGTTGAAAAATGCCGGCCGTGACATTATCGGCCTTGGCGCCGGCGAACCGGATTTCGACACGCCCGACAACATCAAGAATGCGGCGATCGAGGCCATTCGCCGTGGCGAGACCAAATACCCGCCGGTTTCGGGCATCGTGCCGCTGCGCGAGGCGATAGCGAAGAAGTTCAAGCGCGAGAACAATCTCGACTACAAGCCCGAGCAGACCATCGTCGGCACCGGCGGCAAGCAGATCCTGTTCAACGCCTTCATGGCGACGCTGAACCCCGGCGACGAGGTCATCATCCCCCGTCCCTACTGGGTCAGCTATCCCGAAATGGTGGCGATCTGCGGCGGCACGTCGGTGTTTGCCGACACCTCGATCGACAACGGCTTCAAACTGACCCCTGAGGTGCTGGAAAAGGCGATCACGCCGAAGACCAAATGGCTCTTGATGAACTCGCCGTCGAACCCGTCGGGCGCGGCCTACACACAAGGCGAATTGCGCGCGCTGGCCGACGTGCTGTTGAAGCATCCGCAGGTCTGGACGCTGACCGACGACATGTACGAGCACCTGACCTATGGCGACTTCGTCTTCAAGACCATCGCCGAGGTCGAGCCGAAGCTCTACGAGCGCACGCTGACCATGAACGGCGTGTCGAAAGCCTATGCCATGACCGGCTGGCGCATCGGCTATGCCGCGGGTCCCGTCCAGCTGATCAAGGCGATGGACATGATCCAGGGCCAGCAGACCTCCGGCGCCTGCACGATCGCGCAATGGGCTTCCGTCGAGGCGCTCAACGGCCCGCAGGACTTCATCGCCAGGAACAAGGCGATCTTTCAAGGCAGGCGCGACCTCGTCGTCTCGATGCTCAACCAGGCGCGCGGCATCACCTGCCCGTCGCCGGAAGGCGCTTTCTATGTCTATCCGTCCTGCGCCCAGCTGATCGGCAGGAAGACCAAGGCCGGCAAGGTGATCGACACCGACGAGACCTTCTGCTCGGAACTGCTCGAGGCCGAGGGCGTCGCGGTGGTGTTCGGCTCGGCCTTCGGCCTCGGACCCAACTTCCGCATCTCCTACGCCACCTCGGAGACACTGCTGGAGGAAGCCTGCACCCGCATCCAGCGCTTCACGGCATCGCTGACCTGATCAGGTAAGTCCGAAATCAAACCCGGCGTCACCGCTGTCAGGCGTTACCGCCGGGTTTTGTCAATCCAGGCTCGGCACTCAGCCGCCATATTGCGTCGGCGTCACCGCTTCGAGCCAGTCGGCATGGATGCCGTCGAGCGCCTCCTGCATGGCGATGTGCGTCATCGCCGATTTCGGCGCCGCGCCGTGCCAATGCTTCTCGCCGGGCGCGAATGAGACGACGTCACCGGCCCTTATCTCCTGGACCGGGCGGCCCCATGTCTGGACCAGCCCGGCGCCGGAAGTGACATAGAGTGTCTGGCCGAGCGGATGCGTGTGCCAATGGGTGCGCGCACCGGGCTCGAAACTGACCAGCGTGGCCCTGAGCCGCGCCGGCGCCTCCGTGTCGATGATCGGCGTCTGCAGAACCCGGCCGGTGAAGTATTTGTCCGGTGCTATGATGGTCGGCACGCTGCCGCAAGCAATGATCTTCATCGTCTGTCCCTGGAACCGCCAGCAGCCGGCGAGACGCCGGCCCGTTTGAATGAACTGCATTCTCGGCCCGGACTGACCTGGACGCAACCGGCCCTTGTCATCTCGCTTTGACGAAGGCCTGATCTTTCTCTTAACCATGAACCTCGCGCGCTCGGGACGCAGCGCGAAATGCCGGCGAATTCAATGTCTTCTTAACGGCTGCCCACTAGCCGTGAGCCTGCATTGCGGGGGCTGGCGGATGAGCATACTGGCGACGATCAAGGACCACAGCGGCCGGATCTATCGCGGTATCCAGTCACTGCTTGTGATCAGCATCGGCGCAGCAGTGCTTGGGGCTTTCGACGTCTCGCGAAACCTGTCCGCCGGCAGTGCCTTCGCCATCTTGATCCTGGCCACGAGCCTCGCCTTGCTGGCATTGATGTACATGCGCAGCAGCGTCGTCCATCGCCTCCAGTCGGCCGCCGCCGCCGAGGCCGAGAAACATCATTTCCTCACCAGGGATGCGATGACCGGCGCGATGACGAGACGCTATTTCCTCGAGGCGCTGCACGAAAGCCTGGGCACCATGCGCGACAGGCGCGAGGCGGCCTTGCTCTTGATCGACCTCGACCATTTCAAGCAGTTGAACGACACGTTCGGACACCAATTCGGCGACCTCACGCTGACGCATCTGGTCAAGACCTCGGAACGCATCTTTGCCGGCGCCATGGTCGGACGCCTCGGCGGCGACGAATTCGGTATCATCATTCCGCATGGCGACCTGGCCGCCATCAACAAGGATGTCAGGCAATTGCTGGATGCCATGCGCGCCGGCAAATCGCATGAAGGCAAGACCATTCCGCTCTCCATCTCGGTCGGCGTGGCACTGGCGCCGGCCCATGCCTCGAACACGACGGAACTGATGCTGGTTGCCGATCTGGCGCTTTATGAAAGCAAGGCGGCGGGCCGAGGCCGCGTCACCGTCTTCGACGAGGAGATGCTGTCCGACAAGCGCTACCGTCGTCTGGTCGAACGGGAATTGCGCGCCGCGGTCTATCTGGGCGAACTCGAATTGCATTATCAGCCGATCGTCAGCCCGGATGGTTCCCGCCACGCGCTCGAGGGGCTGATCCGCTGGCGCCATCCGGTTCGCGGACTGATCGCACCGTCCGAGTTCATAGCGATCGCCGAACGCTCGACGCTGATCGACATGCTCGGCGAATGGGCGTTCAAGCGGGCCTGTGCCGATATCGGTCATTTCCCGGGCCACCGTATCTCGATCAACGTCTCCGGCGAGCAGCTCAAGCGCGACGAGATCGTCACCATGTGCGACCGCGTGCTTAGGGAAGCCGGCCGGTCGGCGTCACAGTTCATCATCGAGATCACCGAGACCGTGGCGACCGCCGCCACGCCCGAGATCCTGCGGCGTCTCGAAGCGTTGCGCGGCCTCGGCTTTCACATCGCCCTCGACGATTTCGGCACCGGCCATTGCGGCTTCAACTATCTCAAGACCTTGCCCATCGACATCATCAAGATCGATCGCTCCTACATCCGCGCCCTCGCCCATGACCAGGTGGCGCAGATCTTCGTCTCGGCGCTGGCGCAGATCGCGCGCATCCAGCACGTCACCATCGTGGCGGAGGGCGTGGAGACGGCGGAGGAATTCGCTCTCGCCAAGGCGGCCGGCTGCAACCGTTTCCAGGGCTATTTCTTCGGCAGGCCGGCGCCGCGCGACAAGCTCGCACTGCTTGCCGGCCGCTCGGTCGAACCGCTCGCGCTCAGCGCCTGAGCCGGCCAGCCGCGCGGCTTCCTATTTTTCTTGCCCTCCAGGCAAACAAGTGGGACGATAATCGGGGCAGGTCGAAACAGACCCGCCCGCGACGGTCGAACAGGCCGGCCGCCGCTCAGGACCGATTGACCTTGGCCTGAACCATGAATGCCAGTCGGTCCCCAGGAAAAACGCCTGAGTGGAGGTCAGTCATGGGTAATCGCGCCGGAGGACGACGCACGGGACCGAAATGCATTGCCATAGTCGGTCCCTTCGCAAGCGGTAAGACGACACTTCTCGAAGCCATTTTGGCCCGTACGGGCGCCATCCCCCGCCAGAACCCGGTTTCCTCCGGCAATACCGTTTCAGATCATTCGCCCGAGGCCCGCGCCCACGCCATGAGCGTCGAGGCGTCGATCGCCACCACCGAATTCATGGGCGAGCAGTTCACCTTCATCGACTGCCCCGGCTCGATCGAATTCTCCTTCGAGGCCGAACCGGTGCTGGCCGCCTGCGATGTCGCTGTGGTCGTGGCCGAGGCGGACGAAAAGAAGATCCCTGCCCTCCAGCTCATCATGCGCAAGCTCGACGACCTCGGCGTGCCGCGCATTCTGTTTCTCAACAAGGTCGACAAGGCGATCACTGGCGTGCGCGACACGCTGAAGATGCTGCAGCCGACAAGCGCGGCGCCGCTGCTTCTGCGTCAGATCCCGCTGCGCAAGGACGGCGTCGTCATCGGCTCGATCGATCTGGCGCTGGAGCGCGCCTACATCTACCGCGAATATGCCGAGAGCGAGGTGGCCGAGATACCGGGCGACGACAAGGCGCGCGAACTGGAGGCGCGCTTCTCCATGCTGGAGACCCTGGCCGACCATGACGACCAACTGATGGAGCAGTTGCTCGAGGAGATCGAACCGCCCAAGGACGCGATCTTCGACGATCTCGCCGCCGATCTGCGCGACGGCGCTGTGACGCCGGTGCTGATCGGCACCGCCGAGAAAGGCAATGGCGTGCTGCGCCTCTTGAAGACGATCCGCCACGACGCGCCCGACATCGAGGCCACCCGCAAGCGGCTCGGCGCCCCGGACGGCAACGCGACGGTGGTCCAGGTGATGAAGACCATCCACACGCCGCATGGCGGCAAGCTGTCGGTGTCGCGCATCCTGTCGGGCCAGGTTGCCGACGGCTCGGAGCTGTGGCTGCCCGGCGGCGACACCGCCAAGGTTTCCGGCATCTACAGGATGCTGGGCAAGGACCAGGTCAAGCTGACGGGCGCCAGGGTCGGCGACACCGTGGCGCTCGGCAAGCTGGACGCGGTCAAGACCGGCCAGACGCTGACTTCGGCCAAGGGCGGGACCAAACAGCTCTTCGATGTCGAGCCGCCGCAGCCGGTCTTCGCCTTCGCGCTGCGCCCCAAGGAGCGCAAGGACGAGGTCAAGATGTCGGCGGCCATCCAGCGCCTGGCCGAGGAAGACCCCTCGCTCAGCCTGCGCCACAACCAGGACTCGGCCGAGACCGTGCTGTCGGGTCATGGCGAGATGCATCTGCGCGTCGTGCGCGAGCGGCTTGAGGGCAAGAACCAGATCCCGGTCGAAGGTCATGCACCGGCGGTGCCCTATCGCGAGACGATCCGCAAACCGGTGCAGCAGCGTGGCCGTCACAAGAAACAGTCGGGCGGCCACGGCCAGTTCGGCGATGTGGTGATCGAGATCAAGCCGCTGCCGCGCGGCTCCGGCTTCCAGTTCACCGACACCATCACCGGTGGCGTCGTGCCCAAGACCTACATCCAGTCAGTCGAGACAGGCATACGCGATTACCTCAAGTCAGGCCCGCTCGGCTTCCCCGTTGTCGACGTCGCGGTCAACCTGTCGGACGGCTCCTACCATGCGGTCGATTCCTCCGACATGGCCTTCCAGATGGCGGCCAAGCTCGCCATGAAGGAAGGCATGGCCGCCTGCTCGCCGGTGCTTCTGGAGCCGGTGATGAAGGTCGAGATCGTCACTCCGTCGGACACGACGTCGAAGATCATCGCGCTGATCCCGCAGCGGCGCGGCCAGATCCTGGGCTATGACGCGCGGCCCGGCTGGCCTGGATGGGATGTCGTCGAGGCGACCATGCCGCAGGCCGAGATCGGTGATCTGATCATCGAGCTGCGGTCGGCCACGTCAGGCGTTGCCAGCTATCGCGCCGCTTTCGACCATATGGCCGAGCTGACTGGCCGTCTCGCCGACGAGGCGATGAACGCCAACGGCAAGGCCGCCTGATTTCGCCCGGTGGCCGATTTGGAATGCGTGTGAAGCGCCCCTCGAACGATCGAGGGGGCAAAAACCAAAAAACGACGCCCGGGGGGCCGGACGTCGTTTGTTTTGCGGACCGTTTTCTTGGGAGGAAAAACGGCAGGTCCGCCGCATGTAAGGTCGCCGCGCTTCGACGGGAAAAGGTTCGGACGCGGTAGCCGCCTGAGCCCGGGTCGTCCGAGTGATGCCCCCATCTCCCGTCCGAACCACACCGCGTCCTATGATCCATTTAGCAGATGGAGGGTGTCCTTGTCATGTTACCAGAGGTTACATGACACGGTTACGCGGCAGTTCTGGTGAATTTTCCAGCCATCCCCCGTGGCACGCAGGCAACAAAAAAGCCGGATCAACGAAGATCCGGCTGAGTTTGATTGGAAGTGCCTGTTAAGGCTAACCTCCAGAGGGGAACACTCGAGGACGCTAATGGGAGGAGAACGCGTCCAGGAGATGATCTATATATGTGCTCATCATGCCCAAGAAACAAGCATCTATTTTGCAACACACGCATGCAAAAAGGCACAGGCTGTGGTCCAACCCGCTCCAGGAGCCAATAGGACCAGCAGAATCGTGAAAATGAAGCGCGCTTTCGCGTCATTGTCGCCCCCGAAAACGCCAATCCCGGCCGATTCTGCTCCCAAAATTCCGAAAACATTGATGATGTGTAATGAGGCAGCAGTGGTTTAATTCAAAGGCAGTCACGCGGGGATCAACCGATGCGTAGGTTTTCGGCGATTGCCGGCAGCGGCATTTTCCTGGTTGCGGCTCCCGGAGTGGTCGCCGGGCTGGTTCCCTGGCTGCTCAGCGATCGCTGGGGCCTGCCATGGTCGATGGTACCCGGCCTTGTCCTCGCCGGCGGCGTGCTCATCGTCGCCGCTGCCGCCGTGCTGCTGCATGCCTTCGCCCGCTTCGCGCTGGAAGGGCTGGGCACGCCCGCCCCCGTCGCACCGACCGAAAGGCTGGTGATCGGCGGCATTTACCGCCATGTCCGCAATCCCATGTATGTCGCCGTGCTGTCGATCATTCTCGGCCAGGCGCTGTTGTTCTCGAGCTGGTCGATCGCCGCCTATGCGGCAATCGCGGCGGCTGCCATGATCACCTTCGTCAAGCTCTATGAGGAGCCGACGCTCGCCGGCCGCTATGGCGCCGAATACGAAGCCTACCGCCGCAACGTGCCGGGCTGGCTGCCGCGGATTAGGCCCTGGAAAGGATAGGCTCGCGGAGCTGACCTTGGATCAGAAGGACCAGCTTCTGGCCTTGGCGATGATGAAGTCGCGGAACACGTGCAGCTTGGCCTGGTTCTTCATCGCGTCGGGATAGGCGAAATAGGTGTCGAAGGACGGCACCTCGGTTTCCGGCAGCAGCTGCACCAGGCCGGAATCCTTGCTGATCACATAGTCCGGTAGCATGGCGATGCCGGCGCCGCCCTGCACGGCGCGCTTGATCGACAGGATGTCATTGATCTGCAGTGTCGGCACGCGCCGGCCGCTCTCGAAATCACCGACCGTCTCCAGCCAGTTCAACTCCGACAGATGCGACGGCACCGGCAGGCCGAAGGTGACGATGCGATGGCTTCTCAACTCTGCGATCGAGCCCGGCTTGCCGTACTTGGCGACATAGGACGGGGCGGCGTAGAGGTGGAAATGCACGGTGAACAGGCGGCGCTGGATCAGGTCCGGCTGCTGCGGCTGGCGCAGCCGGATGGCGCAATCGGCCTGGCGCATGGTGAGGTCGAGCTCCTCATTGGCGAGGATCAGCTGCAGGCTGATTTCGGGATAGAGTTCGATGAACTCCTGCACCCGCTCGGTCAGCCAGCCGGCGCCGAGGCCGACGGTCGTCGTTACCCTGAGCACGCCTGACGGCCGGTCCTTGGTCTCGGTCAGCCGCGACTTGATGGTTTCCAGCTTCATCAGCACGTCATGCGCCGTGCGGAACAGCATCTCGCCCTGTTCGGTCAGCACCAGGCCGCGTGCATGGCGGTTGAACAGCGGCACGCCGACATCATGTTCAAGCGCGCTGACCTGCCTCGATATCGCCGATTGCGACAGATGCAGGGTCTCGGCCGCATGCGTAAACGACCCCGCTTCCGCCGCAGCGTGAAACACGCGTAGCTTGTCCCAGTCCAACGCCATGATTTCCCCTCGTTACGGTTGGCGTCTGAATGAAAAATCGGGCTTTTACACGGCGTTTCCAAGCCGTTTTTTCAACAGTCTTGCGAGCCGCCTATTCCGCTGCCTCGCGATGCACCTCGATGCCGGCCAGATACTTTTCCGCCTCGAGCGCGGCCATGCAGCCCAGCCCCGCCGCCGTCACCGCCTGGCGGTAGATATCGTCGGTAACGTCGCCGGCGGCGAACACGCCAGGCACGTCGGTGCGCGTCGAATCCGGCGCTGTCCACAGATAGCCGTTCGGCTTCTGCTTCAGCTTGCCGGCGAACAGCTCGACCGCGGGCGCATGGCCGATGGCCACGAAGACGCCGTCGATCTTGAGATGGCTCTCGGCGCCGGTCACGGCATGCCTGAGCTTCAGCCCTTCGACCGAAGGCGGCAGCGGTGCCTTGCCCGGACGCCCGGTGATCTCGTCGACGATCGTGTCCCAGATAACGCGGACATTGTCCTTCTTCAATAGCCGCTCGCGCAGGATGCGCTCGGCACGGAAGTCCGAGCGCCTGTGGATGACGGTGACACTCTTGGCGAGGTTGGACAGATAGAGCGCCTCCTCCACCGCCGAATTGCCGCCACCGACCACCGCGACATCCTTGCCGCGATAGAAGAAGCCGTCGCAGGTGGCGCAGGCGGAAACGCCGAAGCCCATGAAGTCCTGCTCGGTCGGAATGCCCAGCCACTTGGCCTGCGCGCCGGTGGCGATGATCAGCGCATCGGCCGTGTAGGTCGTGCCAGAATCGCCCTTGGCGCGGAACGGCCGCACATTGAGGTCGACCTCGGTGATGATGTCGTTGATGATGTCGGTGCCAACATGCTCGGCCTGCTTGAGCATCTGCTCCATCAGCCACGGCCCCTGGATCGGATCGGCGAAGCCGGGATAGTTTTCGACATCCGTGGTGATCATCAGCTGCCCGCCCTGCTGCAGGCCGGCGACGAGCATCGGCTTCAGCATCGCACGCGCGGCATAGACCGCCGCCGTATAGCCGGCCGGACCGGAACCGATGATGAGAACGGGCGCATGCTTGGTGATCATTTGGAGCCTCTGCGGGGCGGACACGAGTGTGCCAAAGACGTGGAAATATCGCGCTTAATGTAAGGGCTGCCAGCCACGCCAGCAAGACGAACGCGCCGTCGTCCCCGGAAAGCTTCGACCCATGCGGATATTCGCGCGTCGAGCGCTTTCGTTACCTCCCCTAAAATCGCGTCGACGAGGGCTGGCTTCGACACAAAAGTCGTTTAATTACAAAATCGCGAAAGATTCTTGCGCCGAGCTGAGACAGCCATGCCCCTGAAAGCCGACCTCGACGCCATCGACTGGAAGATCCTGCGCGAGCTTCAGTCGGACGGGCGCATGACCAATGTCGAACTCTCGAACCGCGTCGGCATTTCGGCACCGCCCTGCTTGCGCCGGGTCAAGCGGCTGGAGGAGGCCGGCATCATCCGTGGCTATCGCGCGCTGCTCAACGCGCCGGCGCTCGGCCTCGATGTCGTCGCCTTTTGCCTGGTCGGGCTGCATCACCAGGCAGATGCCGAACTGCGCATCTTCGCCGAGCGCACGCGCGGCTGGCCGATCGTACGCGATGCCTGGATGGTGTCGGGCGAGTCAGACTTTCTGCTGCATTGCGTGGCAAGCGATCTCGGCGCCTTCCAGACCTTCGTCATCGAGGAACTGACCTCGACGCCGAACGTCGATACCGTGCGCACCGCGCTCACCATTCGTCGGGTCAAGGACGAAGGCCTGGTCTCGTTCGAGCGCTCCTGAGTCTGGGTGAGCGCCCGTGCGCCGACGAATTCCTGACGTTCGCCATACCGGCGCCGCGTTGGTATTCGAAAGACGCTGATATACAAGGCTGAACGGCTCTGCCGGACTTCACTGCTTGACTGGGCGCTTGACTGGTTTCTCAAGCAACTCCAGGAAAAAATGTGTAACGGTTTTCCGCCCGGAATTGCTTGAGAACAGATGGCACGAGCAACATGAGTTCCGGGAGTATCCGCCATGGGAAGGGGACCATGACCCGTTTTGCGAGCCCGGTCTCGGCGCTCATCATCTGCGTGAACGAGGCCGACATGATCGGCCCGTGCCTGGAGAGCATCGATTTCTGCGCCGAGATCATCATCGTCGATTCCGGCTCGACGGATGGCACCGTCGAATGCATTGAAAGCTATATCGCCAAGGGCTATCCGATAACGCTGCTGCACAATGACTGGCCGGGGTTCCCCCGCCAGCGGCAATTCGCGCTCGACCGTGCCAACCAGCCCTGGTGCCTCTCGATCGACCCGGACGAGCGTGTCGACGACCGGTTGCGGCAGTCGATCGTGGCCATCACCCAGGCGGCCGGCGGCAAGGCCGGCGGGTGGTACATGCGTCGCCGCGACTGGCTGAAGGGCTACGGCTATGCCCATCGCTGGGTGCTGCACAACAGGCTGCTCAGGCTTTTCCGTAGGGAAGGCGCCACCATGGATCTGACCGCGCGGGTCCATGAATCCGTTCGCGTGCCGGGCGAGACCGACACGATCGAAGAGGGTGTCTTGCTGCATCGCCGTGAAATATCGGTCGAGGAGGATCTTGCCCGGGCCAACGCCTATTCCAGCCTCAAGGCGGTGACGCTGGTCGAGAAAGGCAAGAAGCCCGGCCTGGTGCGGCTGGTGCTGTCGCCGTTCGGCAACTTCCTCAAATTCTACCTGGCCAAGCGCTACTTCCTGTGCGGCCGCCATGGCTTCGTCTACTCGATGTCGGTGATGATCTATTCCTTCGCCACCGAGGCCAAGCTCTACGAAGCCTCGGAGCGCAACGACCAGGCGTAAGCCCTACGATCCGAGTGCGTCGATGGCAGCGAGCAGGCCGCCGAGATCGTGGTCGTCATGCAAGCGCCTGATAGCGAAGCCAGGCTGAAGTGCCGCCTCACCGTCAACCAGCCAGCCCTGTGCCAGAGCCGCGCGTTGGCCCGCCTGCATGTCGGCCAGCTTGTCGCCGACCATCAGGGAGCGCCGGAGATCGAGATCAAGACGCCTGCCCGCCTCGATCAGCATGCCCGGATTGGGCTTGCGCATCGGATGGTCCGCCATGGCGAGCGGCCCGACGCCCGCCTCGTGATAGGCGCAGGCCAGCACCATGTCGACGGACACCCCCTGCCCGTCCAGCAGCTCCAGCACGCGGGCGTTCACCTTGGCGAAAACATCCCAGCCGAAATAGCCGCGCGCGATGCCGGACTGATTGGTGATCACGACGACCGGGATTCCGGCCCGGTTGGCGGCGGCGATCGCCGGCAGCATCTGCGGCCTGAGCTCGATCTCGGCCGGATCGCTGGGATAGTCGGTATCGACATTGATAGTGCCGTCGCGGTCCAGGAACAGCGCCGGTGAGCGCACGGGAAAAATCCTTCCGCCGACCTGCTCCACCCACAGGCCCGGTTCTGTCAGTGGGTGCGGCTTCCCGATCCTGTCAGCCATTCGACAGGCGCGCTTCGACCACTTCGCACAGATGGTGATAGAGGCACAGATGCCCCTGCTGGATGATCGGCGTCGAGGTCGAAGGCACGTTGAGCAGGATGTCGCAGAGCGGCTTGAGCTTGCCGCCGCTCTCGCCGGTCAGGCCGATCACGGTCATGTCCATCATGCGCGCCTGTTCCGCGGCGGCCAGAATGCTCGGCGAATTGCCGCTGGTCGAGATCGCCAACAGCACGCCGCCGGCCGAGCCATGCGCTTCGACCTGGCGCGAAAACACCGTGTCGAAACCATAATCATTGCCCCAGGCGGTCAGCACCGCAGCATTGGCCGGCAGCGCGATGACATTGTAGGCCTTGCGCTCCTTGAGGAAGCGCCCGACCAGTTCGCCGGCGATGTGAATGGCGTCGCTGGCCGAGCCGCCATTGCCGGCGATCAGGAAGGCCTTGCCCGACGAAAGCGCCGTCACGACGGTGCGCGCCGCCCGCTCCATCTCGCCGGTCAGGTCGCGCTCGACCATAGCGGATATGGCGGCCGCCGAGCGGACCAGATAGTCGTTCAGTTCAGACATGAAACCCTCAATTGGTGCTGCCGCCCGCCCGCATTTTGCCGATGGTGCTGGTGGTGCTCTTTCCGGCGACGAGATCGACCAGCACGACGCGCCCGCCCGCCTTCTGCACCACATCGGCACCGACCACGGTGTCGATCGTGTAGTCGGCGCCCTTGACCAGTATGTCGGGCAGAAGCGCTTCGATCAGCGCCAGCGGCGTGTCCTCCTCGAACACCACCACGGCGTCGACCGAGGCGAGCGCGGCGAGCACGCAGGCGCGATCATGCTGGTCGTTGACCGGGCGGCCCGGCCCTTTCAGTCGGCGCACGGAAGCATCGCTGTTGAGGCCGAGCACCAGCCGGTCGCACTGGCTGCGCGCCGCGTGCAGCAGGCTGACATGGCCGGCATGCAGGATGTCGAAACAACCATTGGTGAAGCCGACGCTCAGCCCCTCCGCCTTCCATGCCGCCACCATGCGCGCGGCCGAGGCCGCGTCGAGGATGGCGTCCTTGTGCGCGGTCGGACCATGCGAGCGGAACAGCGCACCGGCGAGTTCCTCGACGCTCAGCCGCGCGGTGCCGCGCTTGCCCACCACGACGCCGCCGGCGGCGTTGGCGATGGAGGCCGCGGCGACAGGATCGGCGCCGGCGGCAAGCGCCAGCGCGAAGGTCGCGATCACCGTGTCGCCGGCGCCCGAAACGTCGAACACCTCGCGCGCCTGGGTGGCGATGTGGCGTGCCTCATCGGGGCCGACCACGCTCATGCCCTTTTCGCTGCGTGTGGCGACGACGAAGTCGAAGCCGTGCGCCGAAATCAGTTCCCGCGCCGCCGCAACGATCTCGTCATCGGCGAACACCGCATGGCCGACGGCCTCGCCAAGCTCCTTGCGGTTGGGCGTGACGGCGGTCGCACCCGCATAGCGCGCATAGTCGCGGCCCTTCGGGTCGACCAGCACCGGCTTTCCCGCCTCGCGGCAGATGGCGATCAGTTCGGCGGCGACGCCGTCCAGCAATATGCCCTTGCCGTAATCGGACAAGATGACGATGTCCGCCTGGTTCAATGCGTCCCGGAAACGGCGGATCAGCTCCGCCCGTTCCGCCTCGCCGAGCGGCTTGATCTCCTCCTCGTCGAAACGCAGCACCTGCTGGTTGAGCGCGCTGAAGCGGCTCTTCGACGAGGTCATGCGGCCGCGCTGCTGCACAAGCCCAGCCGTGTCGGCGCCGAGCTCGCCCAGCATCCGCGCCAGGCTGTCGCCGGCGGCATCGGCGCCGATCACCGAGACCGGAATGGAGCGCGCGCCAAGCGAGACGATGTTGGCCACGACATTGCCGGCGCCACCCATCGCCGAAGTCTCGCCGCGCCCGTGCAGCACCGGGATCGGCGCTTCCGGCGAGATCCGCTCGATGACGCCATTGACGAAGCGGTCGAGGATGATGTCGCCGACCACCAGCACGGCGACGTCGCCGAAGCGCGCGATGGCGCGGTGCAGTGGCTCGGGAGAAGGCGGATTGTGATTGATCATGTCATCTGCCACGCGCGGGAAACGCCGATCTCAGATAGGTCGAAACACCAGATTTGCGAGGCCGGCCGGTCATGCCTGCCGATATACCGCAATTCGGCACAGCGCAACGCCGGGGGCGGAGGCAAACCCTGACAGGTCAGGTTTTCTGCAGGGCGACATGGACGCCAAGTCCGACCAGCACCGCGCCGCCGGCCCGCTGCATCAGGCGCTGCGCCCGGCTCGAACGCCGCAGCCGGCCGATCACCAGGCCGGCCAGGAACACGCAGACGATGTCGGCCGAGGAGAACATCAGGTTGACTGTCGTGCCCAACACCACGAACTGCAGCCAGACCGGCAAGGCCGCCGAGGCATCGATGAACTGAGGCAGGAACGCCATGAAGAAGATCGCGGTCTTGGGGTTGAGCACCTCGACGGTGATGCTCTCGAAAAACGCCCGGCGGGCCGATTTGCGCTCGATCGTGGGCAGAGCCACGTCGCCCTCGACGCGCTTGCGAAACAGCGAGACACCGAGCCAGATCAGGTAAAGCGCGCCGACCAGCTTGACCGTCATGTAGAGCGGCGGCACGGCGTGGAACAGCACGGACAGGCCGGCGGCAGCGGCAAAGACATGCACATAGCCGCCGAGATGGATGCCAAGTGCCGCCGTCAGCCCCGACCAGCGCCCCCGCGCCATGGTCTGCGCGGCGGCGTAAAGCATGGCCGGACCTGGAATATAGGCGAAGATCGCCGTGGTGGCGAAGAACGCGATCAGCAGTTCGGTCGACGGCATTTCTTGTCCCCTTGTGATCCCGTCGGCGGCGAACCGACAGAAGCGGCAGCTTTGCGGCGCCACTGTGACGCCTGTCTCGCCGCCAGGCAATCGCTGAGATTTCGCTCCATCACCTTCTTACAGGCATTGGCGCTGCCCCTCATCGCCCTGCCGGGCACTTCTCCCCGTATAGGGACGGGCAGAGGATGCCGGCAGGCAGGTGAGGGGCAGCGCCAACTTCGGTGCTCTACATCACGGCTATGCCACCTGCTTTGTCGACAGCCCGACCAGCCTCCCTTATAAGGACCGGAATCGCACGCAACCAGAGGCCTTCATGATCATCGTCACGGGCGGCGCCGGCATGATCGGCTCCAACATCGTCGCCGCGCTCAACGCCGAAGGCCATGACGACATCCTGGTCGTCGACGACCTCACCGACGGTCACAAGATCGCCAACTTGGCCGATTTGACGATAGCCGACTATCTCGACAAGGACGATTTCCTGGCCCGCATGGAGGCCGGCTCGCTCGGCCGCATCGAGGCGGTCTTCCACCAGGGCGCCTGCTCGACCACCACCGAGTGGAACGGCAGGTTCATGATGGAGGTGAATTACGCCTATTCGAAACGGCTGCTGCATGCCTGCCAGGCGTTGCGCGTGCCCTTCCTCTACGCCTCCTCCGCTTCGGTCTATGGCGGCGGCGCCGAATTTCGCGAGGAGCCGGCGCTGGAACGGCCGCTCAACGTCTACGCCTATTCCAAGAAACTCTTCGACGATTATGTCAGGCGCACGATCTTCGACAGCGATCATTCGCAGGTCGCGGGGCTGCGCTACTTCAATGTCTATGGCCCGCGCGAGGCGCATAAGGGGGCCATGGCCTCGGTCGCCTTCCATCTGTTCAACCAGGTCGAGCGCGGCGAAAATCCGAAACTGTTCGGCGCTTATGATGGTTTCGGGCCGGGCGAACAGAGCCGCGACTTCATCCATGTCGGCGACGTCGCCGACGTCAATCTATGGCTATGGAAGCGTGGCGCGAGCGGCATCTTCAACTGCGGCACCGGCCGCGCCCAGCCGTTCCGGGCCATCGCCGAAACGGTCATCGACACGCTAGGCAAGGGCGAGATCGAGTTCATACCCTTCCCCGACCATCTCAAGGGCAGCTACCAGAGTTTTACCCAGGCTGATATGTCCCGCTTGCGCGCGGCCGGCTATAACGGGCAATTCCGCACAGTAGAAACCGGCGTCAGAGACTATGTCGAATGGCTGAAAGCCCAACGATCCTCGTGATCGGCCCACGCTGGGTGGGCGATATGGTGATGGCGCAGTGCCTGTTCTCGGCGCTGAAGGAACTCCATCCAAACGCCGCGATCGATGTGCTGGCGCCGGTCTGGGCGGCACCGCTGGTCAAGCGCATGCCCGAAATCCGCCAGCAGATCGATTTTCCGCTGCAGCCCGGCGCGCTCGAATTCAGCCATCGCCGCCGCTTCGGCCGCCTGCTGCGCGGCCGCTACGACATGGCTTACATCCTGCCGGGCAGCTGGAAGTCGGCGCTGATCCCGTTCTTTGCCCGCATTCCGCGCCGTTTCGGCAATCTGCGCGAATTGCGCTATGGCCTTTTGACCGACATCGTGCCGCTGCCCGATGCCGTGAAACGGCGCACCGCTCAGGCCTATTTCGGGCTCGCCCAGGGCGGCAGTTTCCGCGCGCCCCGGCTGACCGTGGAGCAGAAAAACCAGGCCGCCCTGCTCGACCGCTTCGGTCTGGCGCCGCGGGAATTCGTGGCCCTCATGCCCGGCGCCGAGTTCGGCCCTGCCAAGCGCTGGCCAAGTGAAAGCTATGCCGGCCTTGCCCGCGAATTCATGGGCAAAGGCTTGAAGGTCGCCCTGTTCGGTTCGAAGAACGACCGCGATGTGACGGCGGAGATCGCAGCCCTTGCCCCGGGCGTCGTCGACCTCGCCGGCCAGACGCGGCTGGAGGATGCCATCGACGTGATCGCGGCGGCCAGGCTCGCGGTCTCCAACGACAGCGGCCTGATGCATGTCGCGGCCGCCGTCGGCACGCCGATCGTTGCCGTCTATGGCTCGACCTCGCCTGAAAACACGCCGCCGCTGGCGGAGCGGCGCGAACTGGTCTGGCTCGGCCTGTCCTGTTCGCCCTGCCACCGGAAAATCTGTCCGCTCGGCCACCTCAACTGCCTGAAGACATTGGAAGTCCGGCAGGTCGCCGCAGCGGCCGACCGGCTGCTGGAACTTCCGGCCGCAGCATGAAGGTGCTGATCGTCAAGACCTCGTCGATGGGCGATGTCATCCACACCTTTCCGGCACTCGAGGATGCCCGCCGCGCACGGCCCGATATCGCTTTCGACTGGTGCGTCGAAGAGGCGTTCGCCGGCATTGTCGCCCTGCATCCGGCGATCGGCACCATCCACACGGTGGCGATAAGGCGCTGGCGAAAGAACCTTTTCGACATGAACACCTGGCGCGAGGCGGCGGCCTTGCGCCGTGCCTTGCGCGAATGCCGCTACGATCTCGTCATCGATGCACAGGGCCTGCTGAAATCGGCGCTGGTGGCACGGCAGGCGCGTGCGCCGATTGCCGGCTTCGACCGGTCGAGCGCGCGCGAACCCTCGGCCACGCTGTTCTACGACATCACCTCCGCCGTGCCGCGCGGCCTGCACGCCATCGAGCGGACAAGGCGGCTGTTCGGGCTGGCGCTCGGCTATCGGCCCGATCTTTCGACGCTCGACTCCGGCATCGTTGCGCCGGCGGGCACGATCGCGGCCAGCGACGGCAAAACCGCCTTCCTGCTGCACGGCACCAGCCGTGAGGACAAGAAATGGCCGGTCGAGGACTGGATCGAAACCGCCCGCCTGCTGGTCGAGCGCGGCATGACGCCGATCACCACCTGGTCGAACGAACGGGAGAAGGCGGTGGCCGAAGCGATCGCCGGGGCCGTGCCGTCCACGGTCGTGCTGCCGAAATCGCCGCTGGCCGACGTCGCCGCCATCCTCGGCCACTCGACGCTGGTCATCGGCGCCGATACGGGATTGACCCACCTCGCCAGCGCCTTCGGCCTGCCGACGGTGGCGGTATTTTTAGCGACGGAGCCGGGTTTGACCGGGCCGCGTGGGCAATATGCGTCGACGCTGCTGGCAGCGCCCGGCGCGCGTGTGATGCCTGAACAGGTGGTCGCGGAGGCGGAGCGACTTTTAGAGCTCAGCCGGATAAATACCGGGAAAGACTGACTTTTCGATCGAACGATTGGCAGGGCTGGCGCTGCCCCTCATCTGCCTGCCGGCATCTTCTCCCCGTATAGTGACGGGGAGAAGGGGCTGAAATACACGGTCGGCGCCAGCCACTGACAATTGGCGAAATCATCGGCGGCAGCCTCTTTCTCCCCGTCACTATACGGGGAGAAATGCCCCCTGTCCGAACCGGATAGATAGGTAACAGAATGGACCGATAGCATGGGTGACAGTTTTCTTGTCCGCCGGGAGGACCG
>NZ_JAIUGW010000037.1:0-32200 GCF_020164795.1 Mesorhizobium sp. ES1-3 | reverse complement strand
CTGAAGGTGCGCCGCGGTGGGCGGATCGTTTCGGTCGCCGTCATCATCGCCGTCGGCGTCAACGCGGACGGCCGGCGCGAGGTCCTGGGCATGGAGATTGGCACCTCGGAGGCCGAGCCGATCTGGACGGAGTTCCTGCGCAAGCTGACACGTCGCGGCCTGCGCGGCGTCAAGCTCGTCGTCTCCGACGCCCACGAAGGCCTCAAGAGCGCCGTCACCAAGGTGCTGTGCGCGACATGGCAGAGGTGCCGCGTCCACTTCATGAGGAACGTGCTGGCCCATGTCGGCAAGAGCGGCCGCAGGGTCGTCTCAGCCTTCATCGCCACCGCGTTTGCCCAAGAGACCTCGGAGGCCGCCAGCGCCCAATGGCGCGCCGTCGCCGACCAGATCCGGCCTAAGGTGCCGAAGCTGGCGACAATCATGGACGACGCCGAGCCCGACGTGCTGGCCTACATGACCTTCCCGAAGGAACATCGCGCCAAGCTCCACTCGACGAATCCGATCGAGCGCCTCAACGGCGAGATCAAGCGGCGCACCGAGGTCGTCGGAATCCATACCGCGCATGAGGTTGGCGTTTCGCCAGCATCGCAGGCGATCGCAAGGGCCAGTCCGACAGCCGCGGCGTCGGCTGGGAATTCATCCATGTCGCCATCAACGACGCCTCGCGCATCGCGTTTCTCCTTTGCGTGGTGCCATTTTCCGCGAGTAAGCGCCTCCAGACGCTTGCTTCCTTCCTGACAGATAGGTGTCCAGCGTAGAATTCAGTCGTCCAGATGCAGATCGGACCAGGTGTGTTGGAACCTAACCCATTAGCCGGCGTTGAAATTGGTCACGGTTGGGGGGCTTCTGATGCCCGTTTATCTGGTTGAGGAAATGCGGGGGAAACGTGCTGTGCGGGCCAGCAGGATTGAGGCTTCTACACCGCGCGCCGCGGCGTCCACCTTGAGCGGTCGACGCTTCACTGTGCGAAAATGGGGACGGGAATGGATTCAGGTGACCGATGAGCTATCGGGAAATGTATTTGTGTACTGCTTTGCCGAAGATGAAGAGTATAGGAAAGATACGGCGCTCGGCTAATAAGGTTATCCGGCAAATGAAATAAATAGGGATGATTGCCTCTCTCGCACGTCACTTTCGGTTTTGTTCAGCCTATTCCACCGTCACCGATTTCGCCAGATTGCGCGGCTGATCGACGTCGGTGCCCATGAACACGGCGGCGAAATAGGCGAGCATCTGGATCGGCAGCGCGTAGATGATCGGCGAGATGATTTCCGGCACATCCGGAAGCACGATCGTCTCCATCGTCTTCACGCTCACCTGTGCCGCGCCCTTGGCGTCGGTGATCAGGATGATCTTGCCGCCACGCGCCGCCACTTCCTGCATGTTGGACACGGTCTTTTCGAAGATGCGATCGTGCGGCGCAATCACGATCACCGGCATGTTCTCGTCGATCAGCGCGATCGGCCCATGCTTCAACTCGCCCGCGGCATAGCCCTCGGCATGGATGTAGGAGATTTCCTTGAGTTTTAGCGCGCCTTCCATGGCCAGCGGGAAATTGGTGTCGCGGCCGAGGTAGAGCACATCCGAATAGCGCGATATCTCACGCGCGCCCCGCTCGATCTGCTCTTCGAGCTTCAGCACCTGGTTGGCATAGCGCGGCGCTTCGGAGAGCTCCCGCACCAGGATTTTCTCCTGCTCTTTCGAGATCGTGCCGCGTGCCACGCCCGCCTGCACGGCGAGCGAGGCCAGTACTGAGAGCTGGCAAGTAAAAGCCTTGGTCGAGGCGACGCCGATCTCAGGCCCCGCCAGCGTCGGCAGCACGACGTCGGATTCGCGCGTCATGGTCGATTCGCGCACGTTGACGACGGCCATCCGTGGTGAAGTTGACGCGGTCGGCTGCGTGATTCTGCCTCGCGATGCTTTCAAGGCCCGGTTCCAAGATCGGGAGGAAGCCCGGATTGAGCCGCTCCACCTTCCTTGTGTCGATGTCGAGGCAGAGCATCCTGGTAACCACCTCGGCAAGCATTGCCGCCTGGACATAGCCAATTCCAAACACGTCAAGTCCATTCGTTCTGTTCCCGTCGGGCACGTCGAGTCGTTTTCGGGCCGGGCGGTTCAAAGGATTTGATGCCATACGCTTTTGGCTAGAAACGTTGGATGCATTCTCATCAACTCAAGTGGCGCACCATCAACTTTCGACGATTCCATGGCGATGCTGATCAAGGATTCTATCAGGCAGAGGTGCTATTTGATTTTGCCCTAACGTTTCGGTTCTTGTAGGCAGGTGTCGGGCGCTATCAAATCAGATGAGGGAATCAGATGCCTATTCTTCATTATACATCGGGTGGATCGGGCGCCGACATTGCCGCCGCCGGGTTCAACCTCGCTGACGTTCAATCGGTTGCCCAAGTCAATGCCCTGCCTACCGGCATGAAGGGCCTAGTTTGGCTGAATGAGGCAGGCGGGACAACAACGTCTTTTATCGACAAAGTCACTCCGTTCATAGGCAACTCCAAGGTGTTTGGATTCTTCCTGCTTGATGAACCCGACCCCACGGGCAAATGGCATACATACGCGAGCGCGGCGAACCTGAAAGCCGAATCAGACTGGATCCACTCCCATTTTCCGGGCGCCAAGACCTTCATCACAATGATGAACATGGGATCGTCGGCAAATCCGGACTTTTCGAACACCTACAACCCAGCCAACACCCACATCGACTATTACGGATTATCACCCTATCCGGTTCGGACGGGAACAAGCACGACCGATTACAATATGATCGATAAAACGGTCGCTGCGGCGGAGGCTGCAGGCATCCCGGCGAGTAAAATCGTTCCGGTCTATCAGACATTTGGGGGCGGCACTTGGATCACCGACACCGATGGGAAATATGTGCTTCCGTCGGCCTCCCAGGAGCAGACCATGATGGACCACTGGGCGAAGTTGGTTCCCTCACCAGCCTTCGACTATGCCTATGCTTGGGGTTCTCAGCAAGGCGACACAGCTTTGGGAGCCTCGCCAGCGCTGAGGGCTTTTTTCCTGCAGCATAATCAAAGTGTCGACGCGGTGGCGACGCAGCCTGATGGTGTCGCCACACAGCCTGCCGTTCACACATTCAAAGGCACTGGCAGATCGGATGTCTTTCATGGGACGACTGGCGCCGACACTATGATCGGGCAGGGAGGCAATGACACATATCATGTCAACAATGCAGGCGACCGGGCGGTCGAGGTGGCGCGCGGCGGTAACGATACAGTGCTGGCCTCTGTGAGTTATGCGTTGTCCGCAGGATCGCAAATCGAGCACCTCGCAACGACGAATGCGGCCGGCAAAGGGGCGATCAACCTCACGGGCAACGCGTTCGGCCAGACCATCCAGGGCAATGCCGGTGACAACATCATCAGCGGCGCCGGAGGCCGGGATGTCTTGACAGGGCACGGCGGCGCGGACGTTTTCGTTTTCAATTCCGCCCTCGGCGCAGCCAATGTCGCGAAGGTTACTGACTTCAATGTAGCACGCGACAAGATCCAGCTCGACCATGCGGTGTTTGCCGGATCGCATGCGGGCGCCCTGCCTCCGGCGGCATTCCACATCGGCACAGGTGCGCATAGCAGCGCCGAGCACGTCATTTACAACAGCACGACTGGCGCGCTTTCGTACGACAGCGATGGAGTTGGCAGCGCACATCAAGTCCAGTTCGCTACCGTTTCTCCCCATATGTCGCTCTCGGCATCATCTTTCTTGGTACTGTAGAGAGCCTCTGGCCTTGCCTCCTGGCAAGGCTTACGCTCCCTGTCCTGTCCTCCAGCGGCAGCTCTGCCGGTCGACTTTCATAGAATTTCAAGCAAGTCCACGGCTTCTCGGTGTTTGGGTGTATTCGAAGTAAGTGTCGTGCGACGCTTGGCCGAGGTACGTTTGGGCGTCCGGTCGCATCAATTTGTAGGACACTTAAACCAGCCCCCATCCACCACGAACCTTCCAGCCGAAGCGGCGTGAAGTGCCGGCGGCGCAGATTTCGCAAATTTAGTCCATCAATATGGACGTAAGCCAAGATTGTAGGTAGCGGCGAGGCGTTGCTTGCTCCTCGGGACCTGTGTCTTGGTCAAATAGGATTCCGGCCCTCATTTTCCACCGCGGCGTGCCGGCCGAGCAAGATCGCTTTCGCCTCGGTAGCGAGGTGACGACTCTCATCGATTCCATTTGTCCTGCTCCAGCGGTTGGTATTGCTGGCATCATCAAAGTGGCATCGTTTTGCATGCGGTGTCCTGCGGACGCAATGTGCTTCATTCAAACAGACGAGGACATTGGGACGGCCTGCCCCTAGCGTGGGGTTGGGTGCTAGCCGATGAAAGCGATCAAGCGGGCGATGAGGACAAATCCAAACGGGCATCACATCGTATGCTTGAACCGTCGCGCACGCGCGGGAGAGGCAGGATGAAGCCGCATCTGGCGTGTGTGGGTGGCGAGGATCACCCCCTGAGAATCCCGTTCCTATTGGCAGTGCGCGAACGGGGCTTCCGCGTCACTGCCGTTTCCAGTGACGATGGGAACGCGTTTGTGCCGCATGGGATTCCGCACCGTCGATTGTCTTTCGACCGCTTTGCCAAAGGCAGAGGGGAATTGGGTGAAATGAAAGCAATTCGCAAATTGCTGATCGAACTGCGGCCAGACATTATCCAGAGTTTCGACACCAAGCCCAACCTGTTGACGCCGCTAGCCGTACGCGGGCAGGTTCCCGTCATTCGCACGATCAATGGGCTTGGTTGGACATTCTCCTCACGCGAACCCAGGGCGCTCGCGCTGCGTCCCGTCTTTTGCGGTCTTCAAGGTCTCGCCTCGTTTTGGACTGCCGCAACCGTGTTTCAAAACCGGGATGACCAGGTCTTCTTCGAGCGCTACCGGCTGCTTGGACGCGGCGAGGGAAGGCTGATCCGAAGTTCTGGCATCGATGTAGAAGGATTCGCAACGGCAAGGCACCGCGGTCCTTCGGCCGCCACGATGCGAGAGAAGCTTGGCCTTGAGTCGGCG
This sequence comes from Mesorhizobium sp. ES1-3, assembly GCF_020164795.1. NCBI lineage: Bacteria > Pseudomonadati > Pseudomonadota > Alphaproteobacteria > Hyphomicrobiales > Phyllobacteriaceae > Mesorhizobium > Mesorhizobium sp. ES1-3. Next base: position 27,169 of record NZ_JAIUGW010000037.1, on the reverse strand, counting down.
GAAATTGTCATATTTGTCGGCCGTCTGACCCGTCACAAGGGAATTCCAACGCTCCTTGAAGCCATCCCGCGTATCCTGACACAAAGGCCGAAAGCGCGTTTCGTGCTTGTCGGTCCGCGGGATTCCGAGGGCCCATTCGCAGTCAGGAAGTCAGATATTGACCGCTGCGCTCCTCACGTAATCGCCTTGGGCGCGAGGCGGGACGTTCCGGCGCTTCTTGGCATGGCGGATGTGTTCGCATTTCCCACGCAATATCGGGAAGGGGTTCCGCGCGTCTTGCTGGAAGCGGGATTGGCAGGATTGCCGGTCGTGGCCTCACGGATGCCAGGCTGCAATGACGTGATAGAAGACGGATGGAACGGCTATCTCGTTCCACCACGCGACGTGAATGCACTTGCGTCGAGGATAATCGACATTCTGTCCGATCCCGACCGCGGCAGACTCATGGGTAGTCGTTCCGTGGATTTTGTCAGGGAGCGGTTCGCACTCGCGGGGGTCGTCGATCAGTATTGCGATCTGTACGAAAACGTCCTCGCAAGCGCGCACGGCACTCTTTCGCGGTCAACTCCCACTGTTTTGCTGGCAAAGGCTTCGGGAAGCCGTCAACTGGACGGGGCTCGACAATGATCCGCGACGCCATCCTAGCCTGCGGCATTGTCATGTCATATGCCACGCAGCTTGTCATTCCTGGTTTGTCGACGGGCTACGCCGAATTGTTCCTAACGCTTTGGATCGCGCTTTCGGTAGGTCGACTTCTCGCAGGTGGACGCTTGGAAAGCTCCCCTGCGCTGACCCGGTTCACGATATTCTGGCTGATCCTGGCACTCGCTGTGGGTATAGGCGCCATTGTCGGTTATTTCACGACGGTGCTGGTGCTGGATCCGCTGCTGCACGATACGTTCGCATACATTCTGTTGATCGCCATCACATGCCTCACCGTTGCGGAACCGGACGCGGCGCAACGTCTGCGCCGCATTGGCTGGTGGGTCGTGGCAATCGCGACTGCGGGTTTTATCTGGCAAGTAGGGCTTGCGTGGGGTTGGGTTCACCAGTTTGGCATCGATCCATGGTACTGGGATCGCTTTTGCGGTTGGTCCGACAACCCGAACCAACTCGCGCTGTATTGCGCATTATTTGGCCCGCTCGCGCTACATCTGGCAATGACCACCGACGGTCGATGGGGTCGTTTACTTGGGCTCTGCAGTCTGATCCCGACCTTCTATCTTGGAAGGCTCACCAAAAGCGACACGTACCTTTATGCAACAATCCTGACCTGTTTGATATTTCTTGGCCTGAGGGGCCGGAACTGGCTTATGTCCAAGGGCGAAAAGCCCAGACTTTCGCGGCAGATCGGTCTCGTTTTCTTGATAGGCTGTGTGCCCTTGGCGATGGCGCTGACACCTTATGCTCTGACTGAAGTCAGCAGCGCCGCGGAGTTCGCCAAGAGCCTCACCAAGGATAAGGGCGGAGATGCGACCGCCGAAACCGCAGCGCTGCGTCTGTTCCTCTGGAGCGAGGCCTTGGACAAGGGCGTGAGATCGGGATCGCTGGGCCTTGGCCCTGGACCACATCTGGAACGCCCGCCAATTACGGATTTGCAGTTCCTGCCGCGACCCTTCGAGGCCCACAGCACCATCCTGGACCTTTACACGCAGGGCGGCCTTGTCGCGGTCCTGGCCTTGGCGTGGATTGTCACCTGCGCAGCCCTGGCGGCGTGGCGAGCGAGATCCGATGCTCTGGTCGCTCTAGCGGTGTCTATCGTGGTCTTCGGAATTCCGCATCTCATCATCCGCCATCCCGTCGTCTGGTTCGCGCTCTCTCTTTGCCTTGTCGCTCGAACGCCTCAGGCGGCTCGGCTGCATCACCTCAGCGAGGACACTACCCTATGTGTGCGATAGCCGGAATTCTCCTCGCGTCAGATGCCGCCGATGCGAGATCGCTCAGGGAGATAAGGCAAATGACCACGGCCCTTCGCCATCGTGGGCCCGATGGCGAGGGTTTATGGATGGACCGGGACGGCGGAATCGCCTTCGGTCACCGACGACTGGCCATTGTCGACCTTTCGGATGCAGGGCGCCAGCCAATGCAATCCGCGACTGAACGGTATGTCATTACGTTCAACGGCGAGATCTACAATTTTCGTGACCTGCGGCGTGTTTTGGAAAGTGCGGGCCACTGTTTCCGCGGCTCCAGCGATACCGAAGTGATGCTGTGTGCGATCGAGACGTGGGGCCTCGAAGCGGCCCTTGCACGCTTTGTCGGGATGTTCGCATTGGGCCTTTGGGATCGACAGACGCGCACCCTGCACCTTGCTCGTGACCGAATGGGTAAGAAGCCACTCTACATCGCACAGACGCACGATGCCTTGATCTTCGCGTCCGAGTTGAAGGCGATCAAATGTTTCCCCGGCTTCTCGCTCGAACTCGATGTCGGCGCGGCCACGGCCATGCTGTCAAAGGGATGGGTGCCCGATGACAGTTGCATCTGGCGCGGGGTGTTCAAGCTGTCCCCCGGCGCGATCCTATCCGTGTCTGCGGCAGATGTTGTCGAATGCCGCAGCGTCGGCTCTCTGGAAGGACGCGTCCGCCGCTGGTGGTCGTTGGCCGAAGTCGCGGTGACCGCGCGGCGGGAGCCGATCGCCGGCCCCGATGAGGAATTGACAACGGAACTGGATCAACTGCTCCGCGTTGCGGTGCGCGAACGTATGGTCGCCGACGTGCCGCTAGGCGCCTTCCTTTCGGGCGGAATAGATAGCTCAACCGTCGTCGCCCTGATGCAGGCGCAGTCTTCCAGGCCCGTCCGCACGTTCACGATTGCTTTCGACGAGAGCGGATTTGACGAGGCTCCCCATGCCGCCGCGGTTGCCCGGTATCTCGGCACGGATCATGCAGAACTTCACCTTTCGCCTGCTGCCATGCGTGACGTCATTCCGGAACTGCCGCGAGTCTGGGACGAACCGTTCGCGGATGAATCCCAAATTGCAACGCTTCTGGTGTCACGGTTGGCACGCCAACATGTCACGGTGGCGCTATCAGGGGACGGTGGCGACGAATGCTTCGCAGGTTATTCGAGGCACTTCCTGGCGGGACGGCTCAAAAGACAGCAAAACTTGCCACGTCCAGTGCGTTGGATGTTGGCGGCCGGGGCGGGATTCCTCGCCGGTGCCGCCGGCCAGGACTTCATCCGCGCCTTGCCGCTCCCGACTGATGTGGGGCATGCGTTGCGAAGTGATCGGCTTCATCGCCTTGCTCGTTTGCTGGGAGCGTCCAGCGAGAGTGAATTGATTTGGCGGCTCACGGAATCGTCCACCGGAACACTTCTCCGGCGTGACCGATCCGCCTCGCATCTCGCCGCACCACAGCTCGACGACTTGCTGTCACGTCTCCTGTTCAACGACACGACCGGCTATCTGCCGGGCGATATACTGGTGAAGCTCGACCGCGCCAGCATGGCCTGCGGTCTAGAGGGACGATGCCCCATTCTCGATCATCGCGTCGTCGAATTCGCCTGGCGGCTCCCCAACAAGGCGAAGGTTCGCCACGGCAGAGGCAAGTGGATCCTTCGCCAGCTGCTGGGCCGATATGTGCCGCAGCGTTTGACCGACAGGCCGAAGCAAGGATTTGACGTTCCGATCAGCGCTTGGCTCAAAGGGCCTCTGCGGGCTTGGGCCTCTGATCTACTCGCCGACGCCCGCGTGCATGATGACGGAATCCTTGATCTGGCACGGGTGGATGCAACGTGGTGCGCCCACCTCAATGGACATCAGGATCATGCTCGCGACTTGTGGCCGGTATTGATGTTCCAGGCTTGGCGCCAAGAGGCCTTCAGGCCGGCGCCCATATCGCGCCTGTCTCACGAAATTGAACTTACAGGGGTATGAGATGGAAGGTTCTGTAGCCAACCGGATTGTGCGAGCCAAGCAGATCGCTCTGCCTGCAAGCGACACGAACACGCTCAGGAGGCGCAAGCTGCGTGAGCGCATCGATACGCCAACCCCGTTCCATCAACTCGTCGCTGTCATCGCCAGAAGAAAGTGGTTCGTGCTCGCCATAGCCATTTTCGGCGGCGTCATGGCGGGACTCGCGGGCATTGCTCGTCCCATGCAGTTCGAGGGAACGACGCAGGTCATCATTGACGCTCCAAACAGGAATGCAGCTGCTGGCGCAACACAGTCGGTTCAAGATTTGCTGGATTCGAGCATTGATGATCATCTGACCATGCTATCCTCACAAGCCAATTTACGCCACGTACTGGCGGCGCTCGGCAAAACGGCGGCCGCCAACGGCGCTGGAAAGTCCGGTTTTGATCCGCTGCTGCCCGACCAGCATCACTCGAGTGGGTTTCTAAGCGACATGATGAACAGGCTTTGGCCGCGCACCAGCAGCGGCCCGAATAACCCGGAGGCGTTGGATGCTCCAAAACTGGAAGCCCTGCGTAATCGAATGAGGGTCGGTCAAGAGTTGCATTCGCGAGTCATTAGCATTGGTTACACCGACACCGACCCCGTACGGGCCGCAATTGTCGCAAACACGATCGCACAAGTCTATATACAAGATCTCGTTCAGCAACATCGCGCGTCGGATCAACAAGAACTCGACTCGATAGTCGCCAGTCTGCCACGCCTGCAAAAAGACCTGGTTGACGCAACCGATCGTCTGGAGACATACCGGCTTACCCACGGTGGTGTCGATCAAGCTGCGGCGAACAACGCGGCCGATGAGACAGCGGAACTCAGCAGGCAGATTGCTCTCTCGAAAGCCAATTTCTCCGCTACCCAAACGCGTCTTCATCACATCCAGGATCTGCAGAAGGCTGGGGCGTCGGCCTCGACGGTAGCGGCCGAACTTGGGTCGCCGGTATTGAACGACCTGATCAACGGCAAAGCCGACCCAACCGCTATTGATGGTCAGATCGAACAAGAAACCGCTCGTCTTGATTCGGACACGAATGTTTATAGCGCCCAGATCGCAGCCCTGGAGGCGCGCAAGGCCGTTCTCGATGCGGTCGTTGCCGATACCGCTAGTCGGCTTTCCGGCTTGCGAGCACTCGAGCCTCAGGTCGCAATCGCAACCCAACACTACAACGATCTCTTGGGCCGGCAGCAGGATTTGATACACCGCATCGCAGCGCCATCGCCTGGAGTCGCGATCCTCTCGGCGGCATGGCCACCGTCGGCGCCGAAAACACTCCCGCCGATTTTCCTGATCCCCCCCGGAATGATTGTGTTCGGTCTGCTGGGCGCGGTCTTCGTTCTGGCACGCAATCACTTCAACAAGACTCTGCGCAGCGAAGCCGAGGCCGAAATGGCGCTCGACATTCCATGCGTGGGGCTTCTTCCTAAAGTACGCAGACTGCATGCAAGGGAATTGCGCGACATGGTTCTTGGTCAACAGAGCTCGGCGCTTAGTCGCGCTGTCATGTCCCTTCTCGTCACCGTAGTGCCGACTCAAGGGAGAGGCCGCCCACCGCATTTGCTCCTCGTCACCTCCAGCATCCGGGGGGATGAAAAGACCGAACTTGCCTGGAGTCTGGCGCTGGCCGCGACGCGTCTGGGAGGCAGGGTGCTCTTGCTGGACCTTGAGCGCAAGAACACACGGCTCACGACCGAGTTCCGCGAGGAATTCAAGAATGTGGATGCCAGTGGTTCTTTTGGGGACTATGTGAGTGGGCGCTGCACCTTGCAGGATGCAATCGCAAAAATCCCGGCGCTTGGTGTTGACCTGATAGTCGCACCGCGAGTTGGGGATGACCTGTTGGCTCAGCTGTCGACAGCCGATAGTTGTCAATTCGCCGATGAACTCCGCTCGATTTACGCCGCCATCATTGTGAATGGGCCATTGGACCTTGGTGGCCCGGAAACAAGACTTCTGACGCATTGGGCAGACACTGTTCTGCTGACTGTTCGTTGGGCCAAGACACCGCGAAGTCTCGCGCGCGCTGTTGTGGATCTCCTCCAGAGCGGCGCGGCTGCGTCCGTTCCGATGGGAAGCGTCCTCACCCAGGTCAATCTCAAGAAGCATGCGCGTTATCGGTTTGAGGACGGCGCCGATCTCCTCGTCGAGAAGACATGATGTGCCTCGCCAACATCCCCTGCCAGCACTGTCTTGGAATCCGTGGAAGCGTATCGTCAGATTGGGTTTGATCCACACATGATCATTGAAATCTTCGGACCTCCAGGATCGGGCAAAACGACGTTCGCTCACGCGCTTGCTCGCCGGCTGCGTCATTCGGGATATCGAGCAAACGTAACGCTCAGCTATAGACCCAGCGAAGCGGCGGGCAATTCGTACTTCCTGGGGGCACGCTTGTTTGTCTTCCGTGTGTTGGCCGCGATGGTCTCCACAGCAAGGATATTGGCGTCGTCCAAGGGAAGAAAGGAAGACCTTGCTACGGCCTCATCGATGGTGAGGTTGATCCCGCCTGGAAACCGGTTCTGGCGTGCTCGTCTATGGCAATACATATTGCACCTGTCGCGTAGCTGGCGCCAGGCAAGGCAGGCGCCTGATATAGTAATATTCGATCAAGGCTACGTGCAGGCGGTCGGCTCTTTGGCGATGTTCAACGGAGCCGCCGACAGCACATTGCTTGCCAAGGTGCTCAGTCTAACGCCGCCTGCCGATCTCACAATCAGGATCGCCATGCCTTATGAGGTGGTTGAGACGCGTTTGCGCCAAAGAATCACCCGCGAACTGCCCGCGGAGCGCGTATTCGAAGCAGACCCTGAAATTAACATGCGCTCTTTCGGCGTTTTCCAAGCGATAGACAGCATTCTTCTGGCGTCCGGTCGAAAGGTAGTTTCAGTTGACACTCTCAACGACCAAGCCACGGCGGAAGGTTTCCGCCGCGTCGAGCAGGAAATCCTTTCAGCAATTCCGCGAACAGACAGCATCGCAGCGGTAGCAGGCCCGAAAAAGGAGGCACCCGACCTCGCGGCCAGCAGCCTTGCTCGCGATGCACATGCGACGTCAGCGTCAGCTGTCGTTGCAGGTTCACAACACCCGCGATCCAATGCAGCCGATCGCGTAAAGGCGGTTTTGCTTCCCAAGCAAGACGTTGGTTGGCACCTTGCCCAGGCGAGCCTCTTTGCCCTGTTGATCTATATCGCCGGGGCCGGCCTCACCAGCGTGGCGCAATTATTGATTGCGCGGCTCATCGGCCCTCGCAATTACGGCATTTATTCGTACGTGCTGGCGTGGACCTCGGTGCTGGCCTACCTGGCAACGCTTGGGTTCAACGTTTCATTGTTGCGTTTTGTGCCAGCTTATCGGGCCAACGGGCGGCTTGATCTGGCAAAAGGTGTAATCGCCTTCGCCCTGCGATGGTCGCTGACGACGGCGACGCTGCTTGGTCTGCTCGGCGCCACGTTGATATTCTTCTATTCGGATCATTCGCAGAAAGGTCTTGTAGTTAGCAACTTCTTGGGGATGGCAGCGGTGCCGCTGATTACCGCCTATGCGTTGGGGGCGACCCTGGTAAGGGCCTATGGCGGCGTTGTATCGGCCCTGCTGCCCGAACGGATCGTGCGCGACGGTCTCCTGGTCATACTGGTCGGGATTGCCGCCAAGTCCGGACTTCGCGCTGTGGACGCGCCCCTCGTGATGTTGACGGTAGTGATGAGCTCAGTGATGACGGTCGCACTAGTGTTTCTTACGGCTGCCAGGATTCAGCCGCCTGGTTTGCGCCTCGCACACGCCAGCTATGCCGCCAAGGAGTGGTGGTCCTCGGTCCCGCCGCTGACGCTCATTACCGGGCTTGACGTATTTGTTAGCAGAGCTGGAGTGATGGTGCTGGGTTGGACCGATCACATCCGCGAAGCTGGGGTTTTCGCCTTGGCCTTGAACGTTGCACTCCTTGTGGGCCTCTCGCGTATCGCCGTCGGTACGATGTTTTCGCCCACCGCAGCCGATCTGTTTGCTCGCCGCGATCGACAAGGACTGCAACAGCTCTTTGCGCGCGCTACCCTGCTTTCCCTCGGGGGCGCCATTGTAGTGGCAATTCCTCTGCTCGTAATAGTAAAGCCTTTGTTGGGCTTCTTCGGAGAGGGGTTCGTGGCCGGCGCTCCGATCGCGCGCGTGCTGATTTTTGGCTACTTCTTCGTGGCGCTATGCGGACCTCAGCAGAATCTGCTCACGATGACGGGAAACGAGTGGGCTGCCGCTTCCACCATGATCGCTGGTGCGACAGCCAACGTCATAGCCTGTGCCGTGGGCGTGGCGATATATGGTCCAATCGGAGCGGCAGTGGGTGTCGCAGTTGCCCTGGCCGTGTGGAACACGGCCATGGCTATCTACATTAGCAAGCGGCTGAAGATCCTGCCTGGGCTCGTGTTTGCGCTGACATCGCTCAAGCCAGACGGGCTCGGTAAGCTGGTACGGTATCGTTTCTTGCGCTGACAAGACAACTTAAAGAGCAACTGTAGACCGCAGCATGGGCGTGATGAAGCGCGTCACGTTGCCCTGACCTTGCCTAGGCTCGCCATAATAGCAACCATGCAAAAGCTTGTCGTTCAAACGCGCTCATCAGGGACGACCGAAAATGGGCGGCAGACATTCCTTGACCAAGACTGATACTCTAGCCTATCAGGCCGCGCAAGTTTCATGGAATTCGCGATACCATTTGACGAAGTGGGACACTCCGTCAACTAGCGTTGTCGAGGGTGCGAAACCGACAGCGCGGCGGAGATCGCTGACATCGGCACGCGTTTCCAAAACGTCGCCGGCAGGCAGTGGCACGTCGACGCGTAGCGCCCGGCGTCCAAGGGCGGCCTCGATTATGGCGATCAGCCGATTGATCTCCTCGGGTCGGTCGTTGCCAATGTTGTAGACCCGATATGGCGCCGAACTGGTGGCGGCGTCAGGTTCGCAGCTATCCCAATTCAAATTGGGGGATGGCGGCGCCGCAAGCACTCGAATCACGCCTTCGACGATGTCGTCAATGTAGGTAAAGTCCCGCCAGGCGCGTCCCGCATTCGCTACGTCGATCGTTCGACCCTGTGCAATGGCATGCGTGAATGCATAAACAGCCATGTCGGGCCTCCCCCAAGGGCCGTAGACCGTGAAGAAACGCAGTCCAGTGACCGGCAAACCGAACAGATGGCTGTATGAATGCGCCATGCACTCATTTGAACGTTTGGTTGCGGCATAAAGGCTCAAGGGATGATTGGCGCCGTGATGTTCGGAAAACGGAATCGTACGATTGGCGCCGTAAACTGAGCTCGACGATGCGTAGACCAGATGTTCGATACCAGCATGCCTGCAGCCCTCCAAAACGTTTAGGAAGGCCACAACGTTCGACTGGACATAGGCATGGGGATCGACGAGTGAATGACGAACGCCAGCTTGGGCGGCGAGGTGCACGACGTGAGAGGGACGAAAATCGGAAAACAGCGATTCAACACGTCCACGGTCGGACAGATCGATCCGAACCGCGCTAAACCCAGGCTCGGCACTAAGAAGTTCGAAACGCGCTTCCTTCAGCCGTGGATCGTAATATGGGTTGAAGTTGTCAACGCCTATAACATTGACGCCATGGTGCAAGAGCCGTCGGGCGGCATGAAAGCCAATGAAACCCGCAGCCCCTGTGACGACAATCGGGCCGGCGCGCGCAAGGCCGAGCAGAGCTTGGTCCGAACGCGCTCGGGCAAACCCCTCGATTGCGGAAAGAGACGCCACATCGGGTAAATTCTCGGCAGCCTCTTGACCTGCGGAATTTGGCTCGATCATCTCGAATGTCCCTTTGGCGATCTGCGTTGACCAAATCGCAATCTATGCCCCTTGGATCGGAGACGACGCCGGCGATTATCAGGGCAAAACCGAAATGCGAGAAAGAAGAGCCACCAATTCCCCTTGTCGGCTCGTCTCGGTTTTGGCGAACAATGACGCGAGTTGAGACCGAATTGTAGTCCGGCTTAGACGCCAACTGCGGGCGATCTCCAAAGGCGCATCGCCTTGAGCCAAGCGAAGCGCAAGTTGCGTTTCGGCGCTTGTCAGTCCGAACATCCTTTGCAAGGTTTGAGGATTGGCCACCGACCTGTACCCACGATCCATTAAGGCGACGATACTCGTTCCGTCCGGCGCGACAGCGCCTCCTTCGTTAAGTATCACCGGCCGGTCGCCCCGAGAGTGAATAACTACCCACGACAATGAACCCGGAAGCAAGCGGATCGGAACTCCGGCAACGAGCCGCTTGAGCGCGGCGGCAAGCTCAGTGGCGGTAGCGGCTGCCTCACCTTGCCGCTCGAAGGTATCTTGCGCGGCGGCGTTCCATTCGACTACCTTCTTCTGGCCGTCGAGCAGGAGATAACCACAGCCGATCCGGTCAAGCATACCGGCAATTGATTCCATGCTTCTTCGCTTGCTTTCGTTGATTTTTCCTTCCGGTCGATCGAAGGCGGATGCTGCGGGACGGTGCGGTATATAGGCGTTGCGAGCATGTTGGTTCCTCCACGGAATGGTTCGAAGGCTCACAACGGGATCGTTCCGTCTGTCAACGAGCGTCATTTTCCTGCCCCAACTAACTTGCCTAATGAAGTAGGCACATCACAGATCACTCGAACTCTCTTCGATAGCGCGATGTTTTTTCAGAGAAGCCGAGCCTCGGGAACTCTGCGCCACATTCAATGGATGCAGCGTTCTTAACTCTTCCGATTGATTCTAGCCGGGTATCAAGGCTAGGCAATCCAGCATTGGCACTAGGCAATCATTTGTGGCTTAGTCTGAACGATCTAGTCAGAAGGACGTAGTCTGGCCTATGAATTGGCATCAGCGCACTGCGAATCCGAACGGGGCTCGCTCGCCGCTGACTCACTTAGCTTCTCTAGCGGTGCTGGTTACTTCGATAACAGTCGAAGTAACGGGCGCAGCAAAAGTGGGTCAAGACGCCACATTTATCGCCTTTATTCCGGCCATTATTATCATCGTTTATCTTGAAGGTCGCGCAGCGGCACTCGTTGCGACACTTTTGATGGCGGCCGCCGGTATGTCGGCTCGCGGGCTTCTGGTCGGCCAAATCCCGGCAGCCGATTGGACTCGGGCGATTCTGCTTCTGTTGTCGGGTTGGACAACCGTGCTTACATTCCACCGCCTAAGCCAGGACTTGCACGCGGCGGTTGAAGTTGCGGAGGCACGCCTCGCGGCGGTCGAGGCGGTGGAGAGCCGCTATCGTTGGGCTTTTCAGCACGCCGCTATGGGCTTCGCAAACACCAATCAAAGCGGTGAGTTACTGCAATCCAACCCGCGCCTATGCGAAATGACCGGCTACAGCGAGGGAGAGCTTGCACGATTGCGGCTCAGCGAACTGGTCCATCCTGACGATAGAGATGCCTTCGGAGCGACATTGGAGCGCTTAGATGCAGATGGGTCTTCATCAAGTTCGGAGGTCCGTTTGTCAAAAAAAGACGGAACGACATTCTGGACCCGGCTCACTCTGTCTTCGGCCGCGTCCGATGGTGTTCCTTCGAGAAGCGTATTCGTGGTTGTCGACGACATATCGGAACGAAGGTCCGCACGAGAAGCCCTTCGGGCTCAGAAGGAATGGCTTGATCTCGCCCTCTCTGCCGGACGTCTTGGCACGTGGCGGATTGATCGCCAAGACGCGACGGTGACCGGTTCGGCCAAATTCTGGGACATCTTGGGCATGCCGCCAGGCGCCGTTCGTCGCCTGGAGGAGCTTGCCGGGGTCGTACATCCGGCAGACTGGCCAAAACTCGCATCCTCGACGAGGCACGCGACAAGCATGAATTATGACGCCGAGATTCGCGTTCGACGGGCAGAGGACGGGAATATGCGCTGGATTGCTCTGCGTGGGCGAGAGGAAATACAGGATTCACGTGCCGTGCGAGTCGGGGTTGCTGCCGATTTAACCGAGCGTCGGCAAACCACGCTTTTGCGCGCCGCCGCAAAAAAAAGGGAGCGTCTGATGCTCGAGCAGCGTCATCGGCTCAGCAATCTGTTCCCTGTCATCATGGCCCTGGTGAAGATCGTCAAGGCGCCTGGCAACGATGTTGCTCTATACAAGCAGACCCTCCTCGATCGGATCCGCGCACTTGAGGTGACGCATCTACTCCTTTCACGCCATGCCGGTTCGTCGGCGCTGCTCCATGATTTCGTCACGCAGGAATTGCGGCCTTACATGGACACGCACGACATCAAGATCACCGGTCCAGCGGTTATGATGCCAGCAGGACCGGCCGAGAGCTTTGCAATGATCCTTCATGAGCTTTCGACCAATTCCGTCAAATACGGCGCGCTGGGCGGTTCACGGGGTCAACTTGAGGTCCAATGGGCTTATGAGTCCGAAGACGCTTCGAGCGACATTGTTTTCAACTGGTTTGAATCCGGACAACGGCAAACGTCAACCGCCGTGCGTCGCGGTTTCGGTTCCATGATAATCGGCTTGGACGGGGCGCCTCTTGTAGGTCACTCGCCAAAGTTGGAAATATTGGAGCGAGGCCTGCGATATTCGCTGCGGCTTTCACGCAAGGAAATCGAATCCTAACTCACGTTCTTCGACAGCCAGGTTTGGAGCATGAGGGCCGCTTCTGTCCGATTTCGCGCTCCCAGTTCGCGCAGGACAGCGCCGGCATGGATTTTGGTCGTCGCTTCGGCAATTTCCAAATGGCGAGCAATCTCCTTGTTCGAATATCCTTCCGCCATCAGCTTCAACACCTCCTTCTGTCGGGCGGTCAGCCTGGCCAGATTATCGGCGTTCGTGCGTTTCTCCGATGATTGGAGTGGCAGCGGCGCAGGCCCGGCAGATGTTCGAGACAGCAGCGCTGGAACATATATTCGGCCGGCCAGGATCTCATTAACGGCGAGCACGACTTCCTCGTCGTTTAGGGATTTGACGATGTAGCCGTGAAGACCGATCGACAAAGCGGTGAGGATCTCGGCGCGTGAATCATTGCCGGACACAATTGCAAAGCGTGTGTCAGGGTGGGCAACGAGAACGTCGCCAAGCACTTCCTGGTTGAATAGGCCAGGCATGTTCAGGTCCAGGATCGCAAGATCGATGGATGCTTGCTCTTCCAGCAACCTGACAACTGCGTCAAAGCATGCTGCCTCGAAAATCTCGACACCCGGAATGCCTGCCATCAGAGCGAGCCTCAGCCCGCGGCGATACAGGCCGTGATCATCGGCGATAACGATTCGATACATTCGACTATCCCAACGCTTACTCGGCTCTCGCAATCTCACTTCCCACAGAGCTACGCCGATCGGTGACGAGCCTTGAAGCGACCCCACTCATCGATCTACTTCAAACCGCAGCGCCCCATTGCTGCACATTCCACCCCTCCATATTTTAGCATGTGATTGGAAAATGCCCTGGTTTTTTTCGCACCGCCTTATGGGTTCGTTCCGGCGTCGGCCGAGGTGACGCCTTTTGCCGGCTCATTCAACACCAGAACCGTTGCCTCGGTACCATTCAAATGCACGACGACATCTACCCGACGATCACGATAGCGTTCCCCCACGATGTTCTGGATTGGCGCGGGTGAGGATCACAGAAGCCTCACCGGACCTTAAATTCCTAACGGAATAGAAGGCGCGATTCCTGGACGCTAGCGTAAAGAACGACCCGTGGCGATGGCGTTCGGGCGTATGATTCAGGGAGGTTCGGATGAAAGCGGTAATTCAATGCGGTGGAATGGGAACCCGTCTTCGGCCCTTCACGTCGGTCTTGCCGAAGCCGCTCATGCCGATCGGTGCCCGGCCCGTTCTTGAGTTGCTTTTGAAATGGCTACGGCGCAATGGCATTGAAGAAATCTATATCACGACTGGCTATCTCGGCCATTTGATCCGAAGCGTTTGCGGTGATGGCTCACAATGGAATCTTAAGATCAAGTACACCCAGGAAATGGAGCCGCTCGGCACCATTGGGCCTCTGTCCTTGATTAGAGATGAACTTACCGAACCGTTTGTCGTGCTCAACGGCGATGTCCTCACCGATTTGAGCCTGAGCCGGTTTGTTGCAGCGCATCGGATGCACAAGGACCCGGTGACAATCGCCACCGCATGCCGCCTGCACAAGATGGACTTCGGCGTCATTGACGAAGTCGACAATACCGTAAAGGTATTCCGTGAGAAGCCGACCCTTTCGCACTTGGTTAGCATGGGTATTTACTGCATGAATCCGGATGTGTTGATGTTTATACCATCAGGAATACCATTCGGTTTTGACGATCTAATGCTGCAAATGATGCAAAAGGGTACGGTCGTCCATGTCTACAAACATGATGGCGTTTGGCTTGATATCGGCCGCGTCGACGACTTCCAGAATGCTCAAGCAATTTCGTGGGAAGAGCAGCCGTCCTCGATAGAGGTTGCCGCAGCCGCAGCATAACGACCACAAAGATCCGGGAGGTAATGATGCTTTTGGTGAGTGCCCCTATTCTGGGCTTGCCGGAGAAGAATGCGCTCACAAAGGTAATTGATAGCAGCTGGCTGACTATGGGCGAGCGGGTGCAGGCTTTCGAAGAGGCATTTGCCAGAATGCACAACGCGGAAGATTGCGTTGCGGTCAGTTCCTGCACCGCAGCCCTTCATCTGATACTGCACGGACTCGGGATTGGCCCGGGCGACGAAGTGCTTGTACCGTCGCTTACCTTCGTAGCGACTGCGAATGCGGTCCTCTATGTGGGCGCCACGCCAGTCTTCGTCGACATCGAATCCGTCGACGTCCCATTGATGTCTATGGTGGAAGCGGAAGCGCGGTGCACGTCACGCACTAAGGCAGTGGTGCTCGTTCACTTTGCGGGCTACCTCGCCAACCGGGAAGATTGGCAGACATTCGCCCGCGCTCGGGGATTACATATAATAGAGGATGCCGCGCATGCGCCCGGCCTGAAAGAAGTTGGCACGTTTGGCGCTGCTGCCGCTTTCAGCTTCTATGGCAACAAGAACATGACAACGGCAGAAGGAGGCGCTGTCATTGCTCAAGATCCGGCCCTGCGGGCACGGATTCGACAAGCCCGCGGCCACGGGATGACAACCGGGACACATCAGCGGCTGAACAGCCGCACGGCACAGTATGATGTCACCATGCTCGGATTCAACTACCGCATGGACGAACTGCGGGCCGCCATAGGACTGGTTCAATTGGAGAACTTGCGGGAATGGAACGAAATTAGGCGCATCCTCGTCGTCCTCTACCGGCGCCTGGTTGCCATGCATTGTCCCGGCGTGACCATTCCATTCAGTGAACCGCGGACGTCGGCTTACCATATCATGCCAATTCTTCTGCCGCGCGACGTTAACCGGCAAGACGTCGTCGACGAATTGCGGGACCAGGAGATACAGACCACCGTCCACTATCCGCCGGTGCATCAGATGAGTTTCTATCGAGAGCTCTCTCCTGGAACGCATTTGCCCCGAACAGAGGACTTTGCACACCGAGAGTTGACACTTCCCCTGCATCCCCAGATCACCGCCCCCGTCATAGAAACGGTTGTGGGCACGCTGGCACGCGTGGTCAACCGCTGCGCACAAACGGGTACCGCCGCATGAACGCCTCGGTTCGATCCTTTCATGGGCGCTTGGTCCCAAGCTACGCGCATGGGTTCGGTAGGCGCGCGATCGATCTCGTTGTGGCAAGCGTTGCAGGCATCGTGCTGGCGCCGCTGATGATGCTAGTCGCTTTAGGAATCCTGCTCGAAGGCGGTCGACCCATCTTGTTTGTGCAGATCCGCATTGGCGCCGGGGGACGGCCCTTTCGCATGTACAAATTTCGCAAATTCGCTGCCAAATGCAGCGCTCAGGGCTTGGCATTGACCATGGCAGGTGACAGCCGCATGACGCCTCTAGGTCGGCTGCTCGCCGCAACAAAATTCGACGAGTTACCGCAATTGTGGAACGTTTTGAGAGGCGAGATGGCGATAGTCGGACCGCGTCCAGAAAGTCTGGCTTTCGCTGACTGTTTCCAGGGCGAGCTTAAGGCCATTCTCCAATACAAACCGGGGTTGCTGGGTCCAACCCAGGTCCTGTTCCGCCACGAGGCCCGTTTCTATCCTCTCTCGGCGGAGCCGCTGCTGTTTTACCGGGAAGTCCTCTTTCCTGCCAAGGCAAAGATCGACCTCGCGTATTATTCGCAGCGCACGATCGCTTCGGACATCGTCTGGATTGTGCGCGGCTGCCTGGCCGTTCTCGGCCGGGTGCCGTCGCCGCCGGCTCACATATGAATGCTAACGAAAAGACAGCGTCTCACGTCGGACGAGGAAATGCTTGGTCATGAGCTACAAGGGCAAGAAGGTTCTGGTGACAGGTGCGGATGGATTTATCGGGTCTCATCTTACCGAGGCACTCGTACGCAACGGCGCGGATGTCACTGCCCTTGCGCTATACAATTCCTTTGACAGTCACGGGTGGTTGGATGATTTGCCCGACACAGTTCGAAGCCAGCTGAAGCTCGTGCGTGGCGACGTTCGCGACAGCGCTTTCCTGAACCGGATCATGCGAGGTCAGTCGATTGTTTTTCATCTGGCCGCGCTCATTGCTATTCCATATTCTTACGCAGCCGCTCAGTCATATGTGGAAAATAACATCCTGGGCACGGTGAACGTACTTGAGGCGGCTCGCCAGTGGGAGACGGAACGCGTCGTTCACACCTCGACTAGCGAGGTCTACGGCACCGCCTTGACGATGCCAATCGGCGAAACGCATCCGCTGCAGGGACAGTCGCCTTATTCGGCATCGAAGATCGGCGCCGACATGATGGCCCAGTCCTACGCCAGGTCTTTCGATGTTCCTGTCGTGATCATGCGGCCCTTTAACACATACGGGCCACGTCAGAGTGAACGGGCGATCGTGCCGACCATCATCCGCCAGGCCTTGGACCCAAATTGCCCGGCAATCATGGTCGGCGATACAAGTCCGGTCCGCGACCTCACCTTTGTCGAAGACACAGCGGCGGCATTCCTTACGGCAGGGTTGTCTGGTCTCGAATTCGGCAATGCCTACAATGCCGGGAGCCAGCGCGCCGTGACTGTTTCGGACGTACTGGATCTCGTTCTTGAGTTGAGCGGCTCCAAAAAGGCCGTTCATCGAGACGAAAGTCGTCTCCGGCCGCAAAACTCAGAAGTTCGCGCCTTGCTGGCTGATTCCACGCGTCTTGAAAGCGAGACTGGTTGGCGGGCGCAGACCAGCCTTCGCGATGGCTTGGGGCGAACAATTGATTGGTGGCGGTCGCGTCTCAGCGAAGGTCGGGTACGTCGCGAAATGGGCTACATGACATGACTTCCGGCCACCGTTACGCATCGGCTCTGATGTTAATTGCAGCGGCCTTACCCATCGATCTACACGTCGCGATCGGGTCGCAAAACGTCATTCCACCGACAGTGTCGTTGCCGGCAGACCTGCCGGGCTATCTCCAGTCAACGCAAGATCCGGCATCGGGCAACAGCTTCACGCGCGTTACCAAACCCGGAAACCTTGGCAATGGAGTCGTGTGTGGAAGGAAGTATTGCAGTCATCGCTATTCGAGCGCCCAAGCCTGGAGCGCTGACCAAAGCCTTCTTGTCATCAGCAACGGCTGCGGTGGCATGTGCTTCCTCGACGGACACACCTACGCCCCGCTCTTCCACCGGGACCGATCGGGCGGATGCGAGTGGAACCCGCAGGAACCGAGCCAGATGATCTGCGTCGAGGGCAGGGCAATCTCCAGGTGGACGCCGCGCACCAATCGTGAGGAAGTGATTTTTCACGCGACGAACTATAGCAATCTTCAGTTCGGCCCTAACAAAGGCAACCCTAGCCGGGATGGCAATCGCATAGTCGTGCGCGCGGTTCGAGCGGACGGCAAAACGGTGGCCTTCGCCTACGATCTCAAGCGGCAGCGAAAGTTCCAGGATATCGATCTTGCTCAACTTGCTGGGGCCAACCGCGCCTGCTCGATCTCTCCGCTAGGCACCAACGTTCTTTGCTTTCAGAACCTTGAAGACGGGACGGACCAGATCATGATCTTCTCCGTCGACGGTGTCTTGCGCCAGAAATGGGCGGAGCATCATCGGCCTGGTCACGGCGATATGACCGTCGATGCCGATGGCAGCGAAATTTATGTGGGCATCAGCAAATCGGAACCGGACAAGTATCAAGTCATCAAGCGGCGGATCTCGGATGGGGCGGTCACCTCACTGATGAAATACGGCGAAGCCCAGCACGCGTCTCTACGGGCCTTGAATAGGCCGGGCTGGGTATTCTTGAGCTACGCCGGCGATCCGGCGGAAGTGTCAAACCATCCCGATTGGGCGCCTTACGCAAGGGAAGTGATCGCGCTGCGCACTGATGGCAGTGGATATGTTCGTCGCATCGCGGAGACGCGAAATGTCGTCTTCGACTACTGGAGCGAGACACACGCCTCGCCCTCCCCAGACGGCTCGCAGGTTGTCTGGTCAAGCAATTGGGGCGCGCCGGGCGGCCCGGTCCACGATTTTGTCACCCGTGTCGATTGGTCAGTGTCGGGCACGTCGAGCCAGAAGGAGATTGTGGCAAATGGGCTTCGATAAGCGAATTCTACTCGCCGCGCTCGTCGCGGTATCAGCCGCCCAAAAGGTCGCTGCGGCAGACGCCCCGCTTGTCTATCAATTGTCTCCAGGAGATGTCGTCGAAATAGGAATTGCTTCGATTCCTGAGCGAATTCAGCGTGCCGTGGTCCAGATGGACGGCACGATCGCGCTTCCCGAAGTTGGCGTGGTATCGGTTGCCGGCCTTACTCCGACTCAACTGCAGACGCGCATGGAAACAATCTTGCCGACAAAGATTTTTCGCGCGCGGCTGCAGGACGGGCGAGAGCAAATGATTATCATCAAGCCAAGCGACGTGACCGCGGTGATCGCGGAATATCGGCCAATCTATGTCACCGGCGATGTCCTTACTCCGGGGCAGCAGCCGTATCGCCCGCTGATGACAGTTCGACAGGCGATAGCCGTTTCCGGTGGATTAAGCCTTTTGCGTTCAAGAGCAGGCCAAGCGGGACCCGATCCGGTTGATCTGCGCCGCGACTATGAATCGCTTTGGGGCGAGTATATCAAGGACTACTTTCACGGCGCTCGAATTCGCGCCGAACTGCAAGGTGAGGCGAGCTTTGACCAACACCTGCCGCAGGGATCACCGTTGCCTGCCAGTGTCGGTACCGCAATAGCGCGGGCTGAAGCGGAGGCCTTGAAGATTTCAATCAGCGATTTTCAGGCGGAGCAGAGCTATCTCGAAAAAGGCGAGAAAGACACGGCAGATCAGATCGACGTTCTGCTCAAGCGTCAACAGGTCGAAAACGACGGCGTCAAGGCAGACCAAGACGATCTGGCTAGGGTTACGAAGGTCTTTGAATCGGGCAACCTCACCAACAACAGGCTCGCCGACGTTCGGCGAGCTTTGCTTCTGTCGTCAAGCGGTGCTCTTCAGACGTCAGTTGAACTGATGAGGGCGCGTCGCCAGGAAGATGACTATGCAAGGCAGCTGCAACGCGCTGAGAACCAACGGAAAATTGGTCTTCTGACCGAATTGAAGGACACAGATGGGCGTTTGGCGGACAACACCGCAAAACTTCACGCCGCAAGCCAGAAACTGCAGCCATCCGGAGCGTCGGCCCGACCCTTGCCTATGGCTGGGGAAACAATCCGCGCCAAGGTGTTGATCATTCGCAAGGTCGGCCAGGAATGGCGAAAGCTGGCTGCCGACGAGGATACCGTCGTTGCGCCCGGAGATACCATCGAGGCGACCTTCAGCAGTGACCTCGAAGCCGTGGCCATCCAGTAAGCAAGTGTGTCGGACTCGCGTGGGGAGGCCGCTGGCTCAAAGTTCGACCGTCAACCAAAATGGAACGGAGGGTTTCGTGAAGATCCAGTCCAAGCCAAGCGCCTCTCCAATGCAGTCAACTGAAGTCGCACCAGCGGCCGGCCCGGCAATCTGCACGTTTGAGACACCTGTCTTGAAAGTTCCTCAGACGAGCCCCCGAGCTGTTGAGGCCAGAGTGTGGCAGAATCGGCGGGCTGATCGGGAAGGGGATGAAGTCTCGGATAATTATCGCATTAGCCACTGTGCCCTGGGTTATGGTGAGCACTACAACAAGACACACGAGTCCGGCTACTATGGCGCCCTGTGGACAAAAATTGAGAAGCCCCTTCTCGTTGACGTTCTCGGTCCCATGGGTGGTGCCGGCCGAAAGTGCCTCGACTTCGCGTGCGGCACCGGCCGCATCACCAACATAGCCGCCGAACTGTTTGACGAGGTGGTGGGGGTCGATGTCTCCGGGGCTATGCTCGCCTGTGCACGGGTCCCAGACAATGTGAAACTGCGGCACATCGATATGACAGTCGACCCGCTCGGCGAAACGTTCGACGTTGTAACCGCATTTCGTTTCTTCCTGAATGCCGAGGATTCTCTGCGACGAGAGGCCCTGACGGCGATACACGACCAACTGAACGACCAAGGCAGGCTTGTGGCCAACGTACACATGAACGCAACCTCGCCAGTTGGCGTAGCTTGCCGGATGCTAAATCAGGTTTTTGGACGCACACTCCGCAACACGCTGAGCGCCAGTCGATTTAACGAATTGCTCGTATCGTCTGGTTTCACCGTTGAGCACCTGATCCCCTACGGTTATCTGCCTCGGCCAGGCCACTTTTTGCCTGGCCTTTGCCAGGCATTGATCGAGCCAGTGGAGAAGGCATCAAAAACGCTCAAGCTGCCTGGCTCCCTTGCGCAACACTTTTTGGTGGTTGCAAACAAACGATAGGCTGGTCGCACCGCCGGGTCGCAATCACACGGGTCTAAAACCGTGTTTTGACTTCGGCGGCGCTGTCGCTGCAAACTTTCCCACCCCCCGCTATCTTATCCACCGCTTTTGGCAAGGAAGCCTTGGGTTTCTCGGAAAAGCGTCACGATTTTGCTACATTTTTACCGAAGGCAGATACCTTAGCAACGCTTAATGCTTTTGGTGCGGGACAGGGCTAGCAAGGAAGAGGGTGTTTACAATCGGCAGGACAAGCGAGTCCATGCGGCCATTTCTCGTAGAGGGTCGCGCACCATGAAGCGATGGAACGGGCCTTCGATGGATTTGCGTTCGGCTTTTTCAGGCTGTGTTCCTGGGCTGGCCGGTGTCGGTCTGTTCTCAGCGGTCATCAACATTCTGTCTTTGACAGGATCCATCTATATGCTGCAGATCTACGATCGCGTTCTGCCTTCACAGAGCATTCCGACGCTTGTCGGATTCACTATTGGGATGCTTGGTCTGTATGCGGTCTATGGAGTGCTCGATTTCATACGGCTTCGCCTCTTGGTGCGGATTGGCAGTCGGCTCCATAGAACTCTGCAGCAAAGGGTCTTCGCCATCTCACTGTCCCTGCCGCTCATTGCCGGAGAGGACGCAAGCAGGACTCATCCGCTTCGCGATCTGGATCAACTCCGCGGCTTTCTTTCCGGGTTGGGACCGACAGTCGTCTTCGACGCCCCCTGGATACCATTTTATCTGGTGATCATCTATCTTCTGCACCCTTCGCTTGGAATACTAGCCACAGCAGGCGCGGCTGTTGTCATTACCCTGACAGTGGTGGCGGAAATTTTTGCGCGCGGACCGGCGATGCACGCGTCCGAAGCACTTTTATCGCAACGCGTTCTTGCCGATTCCGGGCGTCGCAACGCCGAAGTTGTGCACGCTATGGGTCTTTCCAGCCGGATTGGCCATCGCTGGAGCGAAGCGACCCGAGCCTATCTGGCGTACCAGGAGCGGCTTTCCGACGTCGTAGGCGCAGCCGGCTCGCTAACCAAGGCGCTTCGCATGGCGTTACAATCCTCGGTTTTAGGGCTCGGCGCTTATCTTGTTATTGGCGGCGAAGCATCCCCTGGCGTGATTATCGCGTCATCCATATTGCTGGGCCGCGCGCTGGCCCCTGTTGATATTGCGATCGCAAACTGGAAGGGTTTCCTGGCTGCTAGGCGCAGCTTCTCCCAGTTGGCCGCCGTGCTCAGCACTTTTGACGATCACAACGAGCCCATGGAATTGCCCCGCCCGCAGGCACTTCTTGCGGTTGAAGACCTGACGATCGCGCCGCCGGGCGTGTCGAGGCCGACCGTCTTAAACGTGACTTTCCAATTGCCGAAAGGCTCCGGCATGGCCGTTATCGGCCCGAGCGGCTCCGGCAAGACGACGCTCGTTCGCGCCCTGGTCGGTGCGTGGAAGCCGCTTCGCGGAACGGTCAGGTTAGACGGAGCCTCGCTCGAGCAATGGAGTTCGGAGCGGGTTGGCGCTCATGTTGGTTACCTGCCGCAAGACGTTGAACTGTTTGATGGTACAGTCGCGGACAACATCTCGAGGTTTGGCGGCCAAGGCGATCCCAAAGGCGTTATGGCTGCCGCCAGGGCGGCGGGTATCGACAAGATGATCATGCGACTTCCAGACGGTTTTCAAACGCGCGTGGGGGAAGGGGGCACTGCTTTGTCGGCGGGGCAGCGGCAGCTCGTGGGACTGGCCAGGGCACTTTATGGCGAACCATTTCTTGTCGTTCTTGACGAGCCTAATTCAAATCTCGACGTCAGTGGCGATGCTGCGCTGGCCGGTGCGATCCTGAGCGTTCGTCAGCGTGGTGGGATTGTCATCATTGTGGCTCATCGTCCGTCGGCTCTCACCAACATCGATCGGGTTCTCGTCATGTCCAATGGCATGCTCCATTCCTTTGGCTCGCGCGAGGATGTGCTGGCGAACGTGGTCCGACCCTTTCCAGCTGCAGAGCGTCCAAGTCCGGTGGTGCCCCTTCACAAGGGCGTCAGCGGGCATGCCTGAGATTCTTCCAAGTGTCTGATACGATCACGGCGCCATATGCCACCGGGGAGGATGTGCTCGGATTGCAAGACGGCGTTCGCGCCAATCTGATGCTAGGTCTTGCAACGACTTTTCTAGTAGTCTTGGGCTGCGGGCTGTGGGTCGGCTTGACCAAGATCGCCGGCGCGGTGATTGCGCCAGCCACAGTGGTGGTAGAGACCAACATCAAGAAAGTTCAGCATCTCACGGGTGGTACGATCGGTGCTATCTTCGCCCAGGACGGAGATCATGTTCAAGCCGGCGACGTGCTGGTCAAGCTGGATGACACATTGACGAGAGCTAATCTGCAAATAATTAGCGAGGATCTCGATCGCGCGACTATCCGCCTTGCCCGGCTGGAGGCGGAACGGCAAAGCCTTCCGGAAATCCAGGTCCCGCGAGCTGTCCAGGCCAGGATGAGCAACCCTGAGCTGGCGGCTCTTGTCAGTGGTGAACGCGCCTTGTTCGACAGCCGTGCGGCGGCACTCAAAGGTCAGAAGGCTCAATTGCAAAGTCGCACAAGACAACTCGAACGTCAGATCGACGGCCTCAAATCAGAGCAAGCGGCGGAAGATGAAGCGGTGGCCTTGCTGGATCACGACCTCACGGATGTCGAAGCGTTGTATTCTAAGAAATTGGTTTCAAAGGAGAGATTGAGCAAGGCGAGATTGGATAGCACGCGAGCTCACGGAGAATCGGGACGTCTGGCCGCTGCAGTCGCCGAAGCGGAGGCTCGGGTTAGCGAAACTGCGCTGCAAATTCTCCAACTCGACGAACAAAAGCGCGCCGATGTCACAAGCGAGCTTCGCCAGACCGAAGCCAAGAGCACCGAGCTGAAGGAGCGCAAGATAGTAGCTCAGGATGAGCTGAGCAAAAGTACGGTCAGGGCTCCGCAGTCTGGAACAATTCAAGAATCATCGATCCACACGGTAGGCGGTGTCGTCGGCCCCGGAGAAGTGCTCATGATGATTGTGCCGGATACGGACAATCTCGTAGTCGACGCCCTAATCCCGCCGTCGCGTGTAGATGACATTCGCGCCGGCCAACCAGTATCAATTCGTTTTCCTGCGTTCGACGCCGGTACTACACCCGCCTGCCAAGGGTGGGTTCAGCGCATATCCGCCGATTTGATCAAGGACCAACAGCGTCAGTTGTCGTATTTTTCAGCGCGTATCAAGGTTGAAAACAAGTCGGACTGCTTAACGGAAGCCAAGGTCCTGAAGCCAGGCATGCCTGCCGAAGTCCACATCAGCACAGACGAACGAACTGTATGGTCGTACTTGCTGAAACCGTTCGCTGACCAGATGTCCAGGGCTTTCCGTTAGGCGACAACAGCGCCACCCGACAACGGCATACCGAGGCGAATTTGTGGGGTGGCATTAATAGGATATGGGCGAACCCTTGGACCTGCGTGCCGTGGCGGACACCCCTATATGATCAAGCTGACCGGAGCGATCTGACGAGGATTTTCATCGAAGTCGGCGATCAGCTTGTCGAGCTCATCCTGGGTAGGTCGCGATCGCGCTGGTGCCTTTGCCAACGAGGCCGAGTCTCTTCAGGGCGATACGCGCCAGCTCTATCTGTTCGATCTTGACCGGAGGCGTCGTCACGCCGGCGCAGTCGCTCGCGGTCGTCGTGCCGGCCGACGCTGCCCTCGAGATCGAGGCCATGGTGTCGAACAGCGATATCGGGTTTGTTTCTCCCGGGCAGGAGGCGGAGATCAAGGTCGATACCTTCAATTTCACGCGCTACGGGCTCTTGCACGGGCGCGTGCTCGGCGTCTCGCACGACGCCGTCAACAATGACAAACGCGACGATGCCTCAGGCGAGCCACGATCCGCAGCAGAGAGTTCGACGACCGAGACACGGGGCAGGGGCTCGCCTATGTAGCGCGCGTCTCGCTCGACCGCACCCAGATGCGGATCGAGGGCAGATCCGCCGATCTGTCACCCGGCATGTCGGTCACGGTCGAGATCAAGACCGGCTCACGCCGTATCATCGTAAGCGGTGTTCTCAGGCCACGGCCCGGAGTTCAGAGGCGCGGATGTAAGGCGGGTCGCCGCCATTCCATGGTCGGTCATCGCGGGCATAGGCCCAGAGCTGGCCTGTCTTCGTCTTGCCGCGGCCCGGATCGAGCACCGGCGCCTTCGTCTCGTCGGCGAAGAGTTTTGGTGAGGACCTCAGCTTTCCAAGCAGCCGCTCGTGCACCGGACGTAGATGCCAGGCGGCACGGCCGACCCAGTCGGCGAGCGTCGACCGGTCGAGATTGATGCCCTGCCGGGCGTAGATCTGCGCCTGACGATAGAGTGGCAGGTGGTCAGCATTTTTGGAGACTAGGACCTGGGCGATCGTTGCCTCGGTCGGAAGGCCGCCTTCGATCAACCGGGCGGGTGCCGGAGCCTGAACGACAACGTCCTCGCAGGCGCGGCAGGCATATTTGGGCCGGCGCACGACGATCACACGCAGCCGCGCCGGCACGATGTCTTAGCCGCTCGCTCACGTCTTCGCCGATCCGATGCAGGCCGTTGCGGCAGCACGGGCAGGCATGGGCCTCGATGTCGACGACCATCTCCGTGCGCGGCAGATGGGGTGGCAACGCGCCGCGGTTCGCCCGACGCTTGGCGACACGCGCCTGTCGCTCCGTGGGAGCAGCCTGTTCGTTCTCCTCCTGCCGGCCGCCTCGATCTGCTCGGCTTCCTCAAGTCCCAGCAGCAGTTGGTCTTCCGGCAGCGTCTCAGCACGACGGCCGAAGCGATGGCGCTGCAATTCCTTAATGATCTGGACCAGACGGGAATTCTCGATGTCGCGCGCCAGGACCATCGCCCTCAGCGCATCCGGATCGTCGGGAAGCTGGTCAGCCGTCATCGCCATGAGCCGATCAGACCATATTAGCCGACGGCCCGCGACAGCGGAATCCACGCTGATTCACTTCGTCGCGGGTCAGCCCGCCTGGGCTGGAATGCGGGTCCGGCGCGGCTCGTGGACTCGCCGCCAATCGAGGCCTTCGAGCAGCGCCGAGAGCTGTGCAGCCGTCAACCGCATCACGCCGTCATGCACTTTCGGCCAGCGGAACTCGCCATCCTCCAGACGCTTTGCATAAAGGCAGACCCCGGTGCCGTCCCAGAAGATCAGCTTGATCCGGTCGGGGCGCTTGGCGCGGAAGACGTAGACGGCGCTGCTGAACGGATCGGCGCCCATCGTCTCGCGCACCAGGGCGGCCAAGCCCTCAGCACCCTTGCGGAAGTCCACTGGCTTCGTCGCTACCATCACCTTGACCGCACCCGTCGGCCCAATCACGTCGTCGCCTTCAGCGCGCGGATTACAGCGGCTACTGTCTTGGTATCGGCGCCACGGCCAACGCGCATGGCGATGCCGTCGATCTCAAGCTCAATCACGCCGGCGTCTCGGGTGGCTTTCCGGTTCCGCTGCTTCGGTGGATGCCTGGCTATGGGTTCCGGCGCCCCCACCACCGCCGGCACGAAGGCGGGAGAATCTTGCTGCACCGAAACGGCCTGTTTGCGCGCTTCGCGACGCCAGGCGAAGACCTGTTGCGGCCTCAGACCATACCGGCGGGCGACCTCGGAAATGATTGCGTTCGGCTCCAGAGTCTCCGCAATGATCCGGGCTTTGTCATCCACCGACCACTGACGCCGGCCGCCAGCACCGTTGATCACATCGAAACGTCGAGGCTGTCGCTCAGGGTCAAGCGTACGGTCAAGTCCAGACACAAGCCGATCTCCGATCCCAATGCAGAACCGGCAACCTCACAGATTGCGGCCACTCCCGAAAGGTGGCCCGGAAACACCGAACGTATCATCAGCTACCTTCTTTCGCCGCTCATGCGATACAAGCAGGAGGTCCTGCGCGAGCGGTGAGAAGCAGAGGTGCCGATCCATCGCGTTGATATGGCTGCGCGGCCCGGTTGTGGTAGGCTTGGCAAACCCCCATAGAGCGCCTCAGCGCGTGTCGAACAGGCGCTAGTCCATGTATGGCAGCATCCATCTGTACGGATGTCCGCTTTTAAAGGCGATCGCGGGAAGCTTGCCGGTTGGTAGCCGGAGCCGGGAAAGGACGCGGAGCGATGTTGCCAAGCATTGGGAGTCCGCAGTCAAGCTGGTCGCGGCCCTGGAAGAGGAAGGCGCGGCGGAGCACCGTGGCAATGTTGCGGTCTTGTGACTCGACCCTCACACTTGGCGCCTGCAGCCCGTCTGAGAGCGTGGCGGCAGCCAGGCGCGATCAATCGCTGAAAGCGGCGTGGAAACTCAGCCTAGCCAACTCACCAATTCGGCCCCGTGGATATCTCCACGAAAAAGTTCAAAAACTTGAGAAAGCGGTGTTGACAGTTTGTCTGGGTGGCGACTATATACGCCTCACGAACGAGGGC
>NZ_JAIUGW010000036.1:0-33196 GCF_020164795.1 Mesorhizobium sp. ES1-3 | reverse complement strand
GGTTTGTAGCCGCCGACCTGGCGAGGCGCAGCACTGCCAGTCTCTTCGACGCGCTTAAGCCACGCGATGGCCGCGCTGTAGCTGACGCCACCGCCAGATGCCGTTTCAGTGATTTGAATTTCTTCCCATCTTCGAGACAGATGATGTAGTCCGGCGTTACCGACCGTTTTGGATTGGTGGCTGGCTCCTGTTTCGGTAGCTCAGCCACATTCGGCTGAACAAGGCCTGTCAGTGACGAATGAATCGACGCGATCAGATCTGGCAATCCACCGACGGGTAATGGATTTTGGCTGACATAGGCAGAGACAATGTCTGCAGTCAGCCCGACGAGACCTGCCGTTTGGGCTTCGTTTTGGTCGCTCAAGTATCAGCTCCTGCGATAGGATAAAGCTCGCCCCCCATTTGTCGTATACCGCAATTTGAGCAATGCCGAGAGAAATTCCACCAGCGGATACTGTGAGATTGCCGTCGCCGCCCCCAAGCTCCAGAGACTATCTAATTCGACTGGGGGATCTGGGTTCGAACCAGAAAAACGGAGTCAGATTCCGGCGGGTCCAGCAAGCGCGGTCTGTAACTGCGCGAAGGGCAACTGGTCGAGGCGTGGTGACAGCTTGGCCGAAGCAGGGCGGTCTACGCGGATTACCGGCTGACGAGCCGCGCGTTCGTATGCCACGGCGTTCTCCGGCGGCGAGACCTGCATGTTCCTGCAGGGCGCGCTGGAATAGTCTCGGCGCGAGCATTTTTGTGCCTCGGGCGCCAGCTATTGTGTATTCGAAGTGGCTAAAATGGGCTATACATAGATCATGCGGGAGAGGGGTCTCTGGCATGATCGACGCAGATGTGTTCGACTTCGTCGAGCGTTGCAGGGAGCACGCGACGACAACTTCGCTTTTGAGTGATTTGCTGGACACAGTAAAAAATCTCGGATTTGAGCATCTAATCTTGAGCGGCGTGCCCCTCGGCGGGCAGAAGCTCGCGCCGATGGTGGAATTGAACGGCTGGCCCAAAGGCTGGTTCGAACGCTATGTCGAGGCCGAGCACGCTGCCGTGGACGGCGTTTGCATCTATTCGGCCAAGACCTTGAAGCCCTTCCTCTGGTCGGATGTTCCGGCAAAGTGGTCCGGAACAGAAGCCTCGCAGCGCGTCGCCGGCGAGGCGACAGAATTCGGCATTTTGAGCGGCTTCGCTGTGCCGATGCTGAGCGTTCATCATTGGCAATCCGTGCTGTCATTCGCCTCGTCCACGAAGGCTTGTAAGCTGTCGCCGCGCCAGCAGGTGCAATTGGTCACCATGGCCGTCTACGCCGGCATGACCATCCAGGCGCTGTTGGGTGACGATGGAGACGGCGAGTGCCCGCTAACCGACCGAGAAAAGGAAGTCCTGCTATGGGCCGCGGCCGGTAAGACCTCGTCGGAGACCTCGCAGATCCTTGGCCTGACGGAACGCACCGTCAAATGGCACGCTACGCGGGCCCGGGGCGCCTTCGGGGTCGCCACGACCACTCAGGCTGTCGTTGAAGCCGTGCGCAGGCGCCTGATCCATCCTTAGGTGTGTCAACTGTCCGATCGGACAGGTGACGTCCATTAGGACGACTGCAACTATTCCCCCAAAGAACGATCGGGGGATCGCGCTATGATTACGGTTCATGTCGTCAATGCGCAGAACAAATATCTCTACGAGAGCGAATTCGACGAGTTTTTACGCCGGCGGCACGACTTCTTCGTGGATCAAAAACGCTGGCGCCCTCCAAGCCCGGACGGTCGCGAACTAGACCAGTTCGATACGGACGCAGCGACCTATCTGCTCGGCATTGAAGAGGGCCGCGTCGTGACCTCGGCTCGACTAATCCCAACGAGCGAGCCGCACATGGTCTCCGAGGTTTTTCCTCACATGTGCGAAAAATCGGGTGTGCCGAGACGCCCCGACTGGGCCGAATGGACCCGCACCTTTGTCGTTCCCGACAAACGCTCGATCGGCCTGCGAGGCACGCTGACCCAACTCTGCTGCGCGGTGATGGAATACGCCCTCGACGAGGGCCTAAGCGCGGTCGGTGGTGTCCAAGAAACCTACTTTATGCCCCACCACGGCGCGCTGAAGTGGCGAGCCGAGCCTCTGGGCATGGCCAGGGAAGAAAACGGCGAGTGGTACATCGTGGCCTATATCGAGGTGAACGAGGCCGCGCTGACAAGTGTCAGAAAGGTGTTGGGGATTGAGCATTCGTTGCTGGTGAGGCGGGGTGTGCAGGTGGCATTTGTTGACGACCGAAGGGCCTTCTCTGATGTATAATCCGAGACTGCCGACCCTTGGCCCATATCGATTTAAGCCGATAGCCGTTGCTGGCATCGGGACATGGCTAGCAGCCTGTTCGGTCGTATCATCGTCGGGAGACCTCAGTGAACCAGCTCACGTAGCTCGGCAAGCGGAAGCGGCGTACAGCCTTCCGCGAACGGTTTTCAATGTGAAAGCCGATAAGACGAGTTTAGTCGTTACCAAAGCGACCGAGCCCGACCCGGGCGGTCGGATGAAATTCAAATATCAGTCGAGCGCATTTTCAGACGACGACCTTCTTGCCGAGGTTGCGGAGGATGGCCTTCTCAAGTCTGTCAGCGCGACTGCGAAAGACAGATCCGGCGACATTGCCGTGAATATTGCTGAAACGGTATTCACAATTGGGACCGCCGGCGCGCCGTTACCAAGTGAATTGCGGTCGCTACCCGCTCAAATCCCCGGCGTAGGGGGATTTACGGCTAGCTATGACCCTCTTGATCCGACTGAAGCCGGTGATGTGCGGCAAGGCCTCGCCAAAGCCGGATACTGCATTGTTGTGGGCCAAGAAGCGACGTTTGGTTCAGGAGTCTGTCCAAAGTCCGGGGCAGCAAGTACCATGCCGTCGTCACACGTTGCTTACGACAATCCGGCTCGCCACCTGCTCAACCAGCCTGGCATTTACTACCGGCAACCAACTCCAGAGCCAGTGCGTATCTACCGGCGTGACAGGGCGGGATGGAACCCCGTCTTTGTTGGCAATGAAACGCTGTTTGACAAATCAGAGGTCTACCAAGTTGCGGTGGACCGCGCGGCATTTGTTGAGAAGAAGGTCGAGCTGACGTTCCAGAGTGGCGCTTTGACCAAGGTTCACGTGAACAAGCCGAGCGAGCTCTTCGCGCTGTCCACCGCTGGACTAAAAATAGTGAAGATTGCTCTCGCCATACCACTGGAAGCTCTCAATCAAAATGCCACGTTAACAAACGCAAAGGCAGCAAAAATCCAAGCGGAAACCACGTTGCTACAGCGCCAGGACGAATTGCTGAAGCTGCAGGTTGAGCAAGGAGGAAGCACGCAAGGTGGTAGTCTCGTGCGTAGCAATGTCGATTTCATCGCCGCTGGAGCTCGGTCGCTTGGTGCCGTCGACAACTCGGGATCGAACGACCTTGCGATCTGTCAAACAAATCTCGGCGCTGCAGTTACCGATTGTCGTGCCCTCATCAAGGGTGGGACGTAATGCTCCCCGCGCGCCATCGCTTCCAGTACCAGACGAGACGCAGATTGGCGATTTGGGCATGGGTTTTTCTGCTTTCTTTGGCGCCGACCTCAGTCAATGCATTTGAGCAGTTTCGGTCGATCGCCGCATCGCACGAACAGTGGGATGACACGGCACACCTTGTCCATGTAGCAGCGGCAGCCGCTTCTGATCGTTGTCGTGACCCCGGGGGCTCCGGCGGCCGCATCGATTCCAGTGACGTCTTCCCAGGTGAGACGGTCTGTGACCCAGATGGGTTTTCGACCGTGTTTATCAAAATCACTCAGGCCGCGACGGGTCGAACCGCCTTTACGTGTACTGGGGTTCTCATTGGAGAAAATCGCGTCCTCACCGCTGCGCACTGCTTCCTGAACTGTCCGGCACCCTGCCGGGCGATCGTTGGCTTTGGAGCCGATGTTGGATCTAAGATCCTCATTCCTGTGCGAGGCATCGTGCTTCACCCCGACGCCCGCAGTTGGCAGACGCTGCCTGGAAATGACTTTGCAGTGTTGATTCTTGAAGACCACATTGTGAACCCTGGCTACCGGCAGTTCGCCCGCATCCTTCTTGCGCGTTCGTTCCTTAAAATGGCGCCACCCGAGCTGACGGTAGCTGGCTACGGCATAAACTCGCTGACAAATTTGACGAGCGGCGAAGCCTTCTCCAACGAAGTCCCGGTTGCATCATACACCTGCACCGAATCCCGCTTTGCTGGTACTAGTTGCTCGCGCTTCCGCGAGTTTGTGCTTTCTGACCCGGCCCCGCAATCCGAAGCCGCTGACACCTGCAATGGCGATAGTGGCGGCCCGGCGTTCCTTCCAGATAGAGTTCCACGGGTTCTCGTTGGCATTACGTCGCGAGCCATCGTCGATCAGCCTGGTGTCGATTGCGGTCGCGGCGGCATCTATGGAGTCGTCGGAACAATCCCCACGCTGCAGTGGCTGTTCAGTCTTGTTCCAGATTTGCGGATAGTCACGCGGCGGTGAGGATCGTCGGACTGCACGCACGAGAGTGGTTTGGTTAGTTCAGTGGTCAATCGACGGAACGGTTGCATTCCGCGCCGAAGGCTCTGAGCACCGCGGCTATTAGGCGGAGGAACGTTAGGTGAGCGAGGGCAATGGCGATTCAGTCGGCAATCGGAAAACAATAAAAGTAATCGGGAAGAAGAAGAAAAAAATCCCTCAACCCGGTGACACCACCACGGGGGGCAAGTCTGCTAGTCGGCCGGCAAAAGCACCGCAGGGCAACACCACGAGAGGCGATTCGAAAGGAGTACGTCAACCAACCGACGACACGACGGTACATGCCGAGGTTATCGGCTCAAACAAGCGAAGAATTCCGCAGCCTGGCGACGACACGACGGTGCATGCTGAGGTTATCGGGTCAAATAAACGAAGAATTCCGCAGCCCGGCGACGACTCCATTGCGGCCGAACCTCCGCTGGAACTGCGTGCCACCGGTGCCAAGGACGCTGCGCCAGGAGCAACTGCCGCACAGGGCGCGAACACCATTGTCTACGTACATGGCATCGGCAACAAGCCGAAAGCTTCGGTTCTCAAATGCCAGTGGGATACCGCGCTCTTTGGGACTCAGCTCGGCGACCGCAGCCGGATGGCATATTGGGTAAATAGGGACTTCTATCCGACTCCTCTGGATGCTACCTGCGCTTCCGGTGATTTGGTACAAATTGAGGACGACGAGGCCTCCACACAGGCGATCATGGCCTTGGCTCGCGGTGAACAAGCCTCGGACGATACCGTCTTTGAACGGGAGATACAGGCGCTGGCAAATGGGAGCGCAGATCGTGAAGCTCGACTGCGCGCTATTGCCACGGAGCTATACGAACGCTCCCATGACGCATCGGCAGAGGGGGGAGGGGGAGATCACCGGTCGGCGCTCGGGCTAACGACAAAGGTCCTGCCGCTGCCGGCGTTTCTGCGCCGCCAAGTAACAAGCCAACTCACGCTTGCCCTCCTGCGCGATGCGAATGATTTTCTATTTGATAGAGCACGGCGAGAGGCGATGGAGCGCGCCCTCTTAGATCGCCTGTCGGCAGGAGGCGGTCCGTTCATCGTGATTGCGCATTCCCAGGGTTCTTTGATCGCCTACGACGTGTTGCGGCGCCTCGACCCGACCAAGATTGAAGTTCCTCTCTTCGTCACCATGGGTTCGCCTTTGGGTCTGGCTGAGATCCAAGACATTATGCGGCCTTGGGCAGGCGGCCGACTCGAGGCGCCCCGTTGCGTCGTTCGGTGGATCAACGTAGCCGATAGGCTCGATCCCGTGTCATTTGACGTCCGGCTGCGAGATGACATTCAAGGCGGGGATATCGTCGATATCCACGGCATTGGCATTAACATGGACTCCCCGCGCCATCCGCATTCCGCAACGGGATATCTCCGCACGTATGCCGTAAGGACCGAGGTCAGGAGCATAGTCGGCGCAGGTTTCCACCAAGCGATTGCACCTTTTGCTATCGCGAAGGATCTTGTTGCAGATATCGAGGACTCACTGCCGCAGAACCGGCACGCGACGCTGATCCAACTCGCCGGGGACAACAAGGCACCCGATCCCACCAATCCAAAGGTGCTGAGTGTTCTCGCCGCGGACATTGAAAAGAAAATCATAGAGCTTGTTGAGGCGGATGGCGGGCGGCCTGAGGATGCCGCCATCGAAAAACTTAGCCACTTTGTGTCTGCCAGACTGACACGACTTGAGATGGAGACGCTGCGGTCTCTCTACGCCGACCTTCGCATCGATGGTATATGGCGCAACTCAGCCAAGCGTGCCTTGATCACCGACTCGATCAACACAGTTCAAGCGGCACCGGCCAACCTGGGGTACGGTGCCGACGGAAGAAAAATCTGCTGGGCCGTGTTGGACACGGGAATACGTGCTGACCATCCGCATTTCCAGAAACATGGGAATGTCCTGGCGCAGTGGGATTGCACCAAGTTTGGTACTCCCAAACGCCTGTCGCCCGGACCGGGAGCGTTTAGCTCGCTCGATGGCCATGGTCACGGCACGCACGTCGCCGGCATTATCGCCGGTGAGCTTGAAATTGGAGGCATTACCTATTCCGGTATGGCGCCGAAGGCCTCGCTCTACGGGTTCAAAGTTCTCAACGATAATGGCGATGGCAACGACGCCTGGATCATCAAGGCCCTTGATGCCATCTCCCAAATAAATGACGAGGCCGGTCAGCTAGTCATACAAGGAATCAACCTCAGTCTGGGAGGAACCTTTGATGCGAGCGTCTTCGGATGTGGCCATACTCCGCTGTGTCAGGAACTAAGACGCCTATGGCGCCAGGGAGTGATCGTATGTCTTGCTGCGGGTAACGAAGGTTACGCCGTGCTAACGACGAGCGACGGAAACATCCAGGCCAACCTTGATCTTTCGATCGGCGATCCGGCAAACCTAGAGGAGACGATCGCTGTCGGCTCCGTTCATAAAACCAACCCGCATACGTATGGTGTCTCCTATTTTTCATCGAGGGGACCAACGGCTGATGGGCGCCGAAAGCCTGACCTTGTCGCACCGGGTGAAAAGATTATCTCTGCACGCCACGATTGGCAGGCAGGGGTCGTGGGACATGAATTTTATGTCGAGATGAGTGGCACTAGCATGGCCACTCCGCACGTGTCGGGCATCCTTGCTGCATTTCTATCCTTGAGACGAGAATTCATCGCCTATCCTGATCGAGTGAAAAAGATCTTGCTGGATTCTTGCGTTGACTTGGGGCGAGACCCTTATGCGCAAGGTGCTGGTCTTCCCAATCTAGTAAGGATGCTGGGCTAAACGATGCGACTGGTCTTCCGAGCCTTCTTGTTAGATGCAGCGCAGTATTCCGCTCGACGAGCTGGACCAGAAGCTTGTGAAGCTTGCGATACGCTTCCCACAGCCTGTCAGCATGTCAGCTGGACACAGTTATCAAGAGCGGTTGCGGTATGACTGACGCCGTGGCCCTACGAAGGGGCAGGCCGAGTGGAAAAGGGAGAGGTTGGCGGCGGCCTCTCCTAAGGGCTACCGCGTATTGAAGTAGCTCGATGCCAGTGGTGAGCGCGTTCAAGAAAATAACTTGGAATTGCCAAGTGCAGCTATTTGTGTTATACTAATTTAGCGTGTACTTGAGAGAACGTATTTGCAAACGGAATGCATCATAATCAGACCGTTTGCAAATTTGAAGACGTGTATCTCCCGGGCAGTTAAACAGCCTTAAGGAAGGGGAGGACCATGAGAACTATTTTTTTGCTTGCAGCCATTTTTACGCTTGCTCTCACAGCTGTCTGGCTTGTCGGCGTCCCGACTGTGCTTGCCGGCCCTTGCAATCCGCAGCAGCAACAATGTTGAGCTGCTGATGACAGGAAAGGGCGCGGGGTGTATTCGAACTCGGCGTATTGGCCATCCGCGGTCCCAGAATCATTGTGGCAGTTTGACCTGCTTGTCCCTGGAGACCGCCGGGACTTTCCGTTCGTAGGTATTGCGATCTCCTGGCAGTTCGTTGTGGCGTTTGTGGCGGGTTGCGCACTCATCTGCGCGTTCGCTTGGAAGCGATTTTCGGAGCCGACGTACGACGTCAATGCCGCGGCGTTCCGCGACTTCAAAGACCTTACGGTCTGGAACCTGAAGGACAGTGTCTCGCTGAGACGAGCATACGCAATCTATTGTGTCTCTCTGATTTTCATCTATGCGATGATGGCGTTCTTCGGTCGGGTGATTGTCCAACTTTTTGATAAGTTGAGTATCTCCGGACTTCAGATTGGCATGGGCACGATCGAGTTCGACTCGTGGAGGTGGCCGCTTTTTCTTGCCCTTGGAATCTCCGGATTCGCCCCGCTCATTAATCCGTTGGTGCCCGCCGAGAATTGGCTGAGACGGTTCTCCCACGAGGTCGTTGGCATTCCGACGCGTCTTAGGGAAAAAGCTGACCGCCTGAAGACGTTGATTGACGGACCGCCTTCCGAAGACGCCGAACGCGCGACCTCGAACTGGGTGAGAGCGGCGCTCGGACCGAAGTTGAGCGGCTGCCTTGTGCTGGAGAAGAACCTAAACACCGTGGTGCAGTGGTCCTACAAGGAACATGTTGAATGGTCTGACCCGGAGATCCGGCGGAAGCTGATCGAGTACGAACGGAACGTTCGCGACGACACGGAAGCCGCCTTGGCAGACTTCGAGTATCTGACCGACCCCATCAACACGCCGGACTCACTGATGGTGAAAGGACAGGGCCGTCTGAAGGAGTTCGAAAAACGTCTCCTGGGTAACACGCGTTTGCTTGAAGAGGCGCGGGACAAATTCTCGCTCATAATGGCAATATATTGTGAGTACGGTTCACGATTTGACAAGATGCGCGCTGGTCGCCTTAAGAAAAGTATAATCGAAAAGTTTGTAGACAGGCACGAATTGCCCGCCACTGGCTTGCCATTGTATTGGTTTCTGATAATTTTTATCGTATATTTCCTTTTCATCAAAGCGCAGTGGCATCCACTTATATCGTCGGTTCCACTCTCGAATCAAGCGACGGCAACCACTGCAGCATTGGAGACCCTGAAAGTCTTTTTGCTCGTTTGGCTCCCCATGACAGGCGTCGCGGCCTTTGTTGATGTTGTGGACGGCCCTCCACCAGAAGATCCCTCGATCAACGACAGTGTAACTTGGGCAACAATTTCTGGGGCGCTAGCGGCGTTTGCGATTGCTGCCGTTGGGATGATGGCGCTTGCGGTTCTATACTCTGCTCTCCCGGCGAGCAACATCAATCAAATGCGGCAAAGCCTCTTTGGTTCAGGCGACTGGACGGGAGCGCTAACTTACTATCTATTGATGGCTCCGGTAGCTGTGTTCTGCTTTTGCTTCGTCAACGGGGTCAGATCTGTTGATAAGACACCAGGGTTGTGGACGATCGTTGGACTTGCTCTAGCTATAACGATTATTACTGCTGTCTACTTGGCTGCGGTCGTGACCTTAACTTCTTCGTCACCGTGCACCCCCAGCATAGCGCCGTTAGTCGAGGTGCCGGTTTGGCGCATACTTTTTCTTAAGGAGTACCTGGAGACGTGTTTCGCATTTTATGGAGCACTCGACTTGATCGTCATTCCGCTATCGGTGCTTATTTCCGTCCTGGGATTAGCTAAGCTTCGATCAAAACGAACTCGAGGCAATGGAGACAGCCCAGGAACGACATCAACCCTTTTGGCTGTGGCCTGCGCGGCTGGCTTGCTCGGCGAGGTGGCTGTTTCGCCAACACATGCAAAAGAGATAGTTGTAGGCTTTCGAACAGACATTCCACCCTTTTCTTATTTGGCTCCGCCTCAGCAAGGAACCAAGGAAAGGCCATATCTGGGTTATTTGGCCGATTTGTGCTACGAGATTTTCGACAATAGTGGCTATGAAGTGATTCAGGTGCCGGTAACTGGCGATAACCGTTTTGCCGCTATGCGGCGACCTGCTGGGATTGATGGTTCCCGGGTATCAACAAATGGTCAGGCGATCGATGTACTTTGTGACGCAACAACAGTACGACTTGACGATCCAAAGAGGATGGAGGCAGGGGTCTTCTCCCCCATCGTCTTCGTATCCGGTGTCTCGTATCTTTGGCGTTCGGATCGGCAGTTTAGGGACGTGGAGATAGGATATTTAGACAATTCCACGGCCGTGCGTGTCGCCAAAGAAGCGTGCTCAGTGGATGCGTTGAGACTCGGGTCATTAGGCAAACCGCCGGTGTGCCGGGAGGCTTTAGAATCGGATTGCCTCTTCGAAAGGCGCGAACCGCCCAAGGAGCCGACGAAGTCACTTCGCGATCGCGCCGCAAGCGTACCGTCATACGTGCTTTGTCCGAAGAGCGACCACACTGATCTAATTAGGTGGTTCTGTAGCGATACCTACAGGGACAAGGTTTATTTTGCAGATCGCGAGATCATCTTGGGCCAACTTGCCGCTTGGAAAGCGGCAGGTCGCCGATGTGATTACGTTCGCGATCCTCTCCAGTCCTTCACGTACGAGCCGTATGCACTGCTCATCTCCAAGGCTGATATGGTCCTCTTTGCGTTTGTGCAGCGCCGCATTTACGAGTTGTTTTCACATCGCGCCGGAGCGGCCGCGCTGTTCTACAAGTGGTTCCCCGAGCAGACGATGTCGGAGCCGTTGGCTTGGCTTTTCAGCCTTAACGGCGTGATGGAGCAGGACGAGTTGCTCAGCGGAAAAAAGGAGTTTCCAGCCATCGTCGTCCGCAGTCATGTCCAATAGACGGTGTCGGTAACACGCTATGGCGGCCAGCTCATTTTGACTCACATCAGGGCAGTGGAAGGAGGCGGAGCCGACGCCGAGGGACAGAAAGTCAAATCCTGTCCCCGCAACCAATTCTATCATAAATCAATAACCGTCCCGATCTAACCGGGGCGGTTTTTTTGCGTTTCGATGGGCACGCAATCGTCGTCGTTGATGATCAGCCGGACCCTAAACAGCAAAGTCCATCAACACCAATTGTGACGTGCTCCCCTAAATTGTCCTCGCTTTGAGGTTAGCCTGTTCCCCGGATGAGGAGACAGGCAATGAAACGATCGAGATTTTCTGACGAACAGATCATCGGCATTTTGAAGGAGCACCAGGCCGGGCTCTCGGCGACGGGGCTTGGAGGAGGGACGGCGGGCCTGTCCTTACCAATTGACCGTGCTCTCCATCGGCACAACCGAAAAGCTGTGCCAAGCAAGACGAGACCTGAACGCAACGGCATTTGGCTGGACGGCGCTGACAAGTGAGCGAATGCCCGCAAGTGGGATATCACAAAGCGGGCCTAGGATGACCTCAGCGAGGGAAAGGTCAGGACCGAATGCCTTGAAAAACAGGCCCCCCTCTTGGACTGCGCTCTCCAATGGGAAGATCAGTCTTGTTTCAGCTTCGTACGCCCATTGCTGAAATTTGGTTTTGGCAAGTTTTGATCGAAGATCCTCCGAGATCATGTCTGAAGGTGGCCACGACTTGTACGGTGTCACTCTCTCTTCGGCATAGACCACGTCCGCCAGGGCTGCGCGTGAGATGTCAAAGCCTAAGCAAATGCCTCTGTGTCTTGACGCATAGTGGCTCCATAACGGCGGAGAAATCCAGTTTTTGCTAAAGCACAAGAGACCAGTGGATTTGTCGTATTCCTTGCGCAAGAGCCGGCTGAAGTCCCTTACGTCCCGCTCGTTTCCTCTCAATGCCAGCAGCTCGAATGGATCGTTTAAGTCCGAAAATCGGGAGACCTTTATCCTTCCGAGGGCAATGTTGCTGATCGCGTACTCCGCAGAAGTAAGATAGTAGGCCCGAACGAAGTCACTTCCTGGTGGCTGGACCACCTCTGCACTTCCCATGTGCCGGTCATAGCCCGCAGCCACCCATTCGGATCGATACTCCGTATGCATAGTCACCCCCCCTCGCGTTTGAATGACCAACGTAGACGACACTACAAGCGTTTTCCGGCCAGCGTCATCGCCCTTACGATCGCCAGACGGACTTCGAGTTTGGCGCACTCCCGTTGAGCTAGGCTATCGGCTGCGATCAGTAATTTGGCGGGATGAATAGTCAACCAGGCTGCCGACCTTTAGAGGCGATTTGAGCCCATCCTCTCAGGATGCTTTCGTTCGCTTTCCACCAGTTCTGCAATCGAACGGCGGCATCAAGACCCTGCCGCACAGCTGCGAGTTGTTCGGAAAGCGCACGCTCGACAAACATAAGTGGAGTATCGATCGCAATGCCCAGTGATTGGTTAGCAGGACGTAGGTAACCGCCAACGTCGGCCAGACTATGCGGTAGCGGCAACCGCTCACTGAGGGACGCCCATTTGCCCAACATGATCTTGACCGATGGACTGGGTTGCGCCTGTTCCCAGCATTGTATGGACATGCGAGGACGGGGAACCCCTGGGTGCATCGTAAGCGTCTTCCGAACGTTGAAATAGATTGAGCGCGAAGTGCCGGGGCGACCACCGTCTGCATTCGGTGACTTCTTCATGGTCAGGGAAGGAAATTCTCTCGCAACAAGTTCGGCGTACTGGCTAAAAAACATCGTGTTAGCTTCGACTGTTTCGCCGATATAAGGCGTCCTCGCCTGCTCTGTTGCGGCAAGCACGAGCGCTAGGTCATCTCCCTGGAGCCAATCGGACAAGGTCTCATAGCTTATTTTGAGATCGAAGCCGCAGACATCGCCACGCGCCTTGAGGTAGATGCTCGGCGCGACCAGAACAGTTTGGCAGGCAATTCCATACCCTCGATACACGTCAGCTGTCTTTCGGTAACGGCTGGGTTGATCACCGTCATCTGTGACGCTGTACTTGGCATTGATCTTATTTTCGATGAGCAGCCTCCTATTTCCCGAGAGCCTGACATCTAGGTCAATGGTCCCGGTTGAACCAATATGGCCAGCCTGTTGTGTCACCTCGAGGACGCTGGATGCTCTTGGCGCTAGCGTGGCTTCCAAGAAGGCGACTGCGAATAGGCTGTTCGTCATCAGATTTCGCGCTAGAACCTCATCGATTTCGCTCTCGAATATTCGCTGGGGCAATCTTGCGCACTCGTAGGGGGCCATTTGATACGCCCTTTACTGGTCGTCATTTGATTGGAAGTTATTCCGGTGCCAGCGAGCTAGCATTGCCGCTGTTTGTCTTTGCAAAGTGGCTTCTCGGGCCCTAGCGTAAAGATTAAGCGCTTTCGAGAGTTCTCTGCACGAAAGTATCAGAGTGTCTTCCAGCGCCCCCGTTGACAGAGCAGTTTCAAGGGCCTGAGCTTTCCCTGCGAAAAAAAACTCGCGTGGCGCTTCAGCTTTGTGCGGCCCCATAGGGTCGAACATGATCTCTGGACCCTCTTGCATCAACTCTACGAGCTGAGACACGCTTTCCGCGTTTACCCGATCCCAGTGGACGCAGAATTCAGGTCTCGTCCGCTCGGAAGCCATGTCGCCGCCGCCGAGGATCGTTTTCAAATAGAGGCCGAAGTCGTACCAGAGACCGATGAACGGATTAAGCGGTGGATTTCCGGACCAGTCCGATGCACCGAGGCCGGTCGTTCTGTGCCAGCCGTCGCTTAGCAATATCGCGGCAGTAGCCGCGTAGTCGGAGAGGTCGCAAATGTATCGGCCTTCTTCGTCGTCGCTTTCCGGCAATGCTGCGAAGGGCGTAAGGGAACTGTCGCATGTGAGCGCGCGCTTTGTGCCGTCAACGTAAATCTCAATCCGAGATCGGGTTTGCCAGAGCGGTCCGAACTCGCCCGGTCTACTCAGCGGCCCTATCGCCAGTCCGATCTCGGTGTACAAACACACCTCGGCATTCAACGACGAAATATCTTCGATGCGCCGAGGCTTATTCAACCGATTGACCGCTTCAGCGACTTTGCTTGATTTTGCGTCGGGACCAGCAATAGCAGTCTTCTCGATGAGTAGAGGCCCTTGCCATTCACCGCGCTTCACTCTGATGAGGTTGACTGCGGGTAGTCCTGACCCGACGTGCCACATATCAAAATTGCCTTCCAATGATTTCCCTACTGCGGGGAAAGGTCCAGCAACAAACTTCCCCAAAGTCTGATCGAAAAAGGCGGGGCAGCTAGCACCTCTGTCGAAGTAGGCCGAGAACACGTCGGTTGAGGCGAGATACGCTCCCATCTCGTGAAGCAAGGAAGAAAAGGATGCAGATGGGCTATCCAGTTCTTGGCTGGCACTCCGAAGAAAACTGGTATCTCTAAATGCCTCATACAGCGTTTCGTCTGCAGCTCGGCCTATCAACTTTGCAAGCGTATCGATCACTAAAACGTAGGGCTGAACCTTGCGGGTTATGTAGCCGCGATGTTTCTTGATTGCTTCAACTGGTTCTAACGTATGATCGACCCTCAACCTTTCGATATGCCGCCACGATACGGGGCTCGCCGGGAGAGCTTGGCGGATATCCAGATGCGTGATTTTCGCTCGCTTTGCCTCGGCAAATAGTCGATCCACCATTTGAGCGGGATAAATAGGATCGTGCTTGGCACGAAATCGGTATTTGGGCTCCAAGGCGGCGCTCCGAACCAATCTCACAAGCTCTTTCCGGACAGGTATCAAAGCAGCACGTTGGCTTTCGCTGCCATCGGAGCTCGGAACGCTTGGAAATGAAATGATCTGAGCAGACATTTACAGTGTCCCCTTGAGAGCAAATCGGTACCGTCGTGCTCGTCCGTGCTGCTGGAGATGAAGCACTGTTAGGATGCTTCCCGAAGCAGGATCGACAATCGCAGCCATGTTTTTGAAACGATCTCCGTCACGCATTTTGATTGCTGCGGCCCTGCTCACGCCAACGACAAAGCAGCCATTGCCGATGGGAGCCTCCATATCTGCATGTTCGATCAATTCCTTGATCCTATTGTCTGTGACGCCGCGTTGGCGACACCGTTTTTCTGCGTGGAAGCTGAGCGCTAACAAAGCGACCTCCATTGGCCAGGTCCGAAATCATGGACCTGCTCCGGTTGGAAGTCGCATAGATTTTGTGGGATATGGATCAGATTTTTGGGATATTTTGACGTCCAATCTGGAAAAAATTTTGCCGGAAATGAGGTAGTGCGAACCAGTGCAATTAATTGCACCAAACCTTCGGTGTGTGGCTACCGAGACTATCTAAGGCGAGCAGCCTGGATTGTACGTCGCATTTCCCGGCGATTAGCGAAGAGAAGTTGCGACTGCAGTCCCCCTCCTAAAATGCTTTCTAAAACCATCATTTTGGAGGGCGTCATGCCGGTAAGCGAACACGCGAAGATCCGGAGCCGACAACGCGGCATCCCGGAACAGTTGCTGCAAACCATTTACTCGGAGGCTGATCGGTGTACTCCATGCGGCCACGGCTGCGTGGCTCTGGAGATTAGCCGAGAGAAAATACGGCAAATACGTGCTTCGGTGGGTGGGCACGTCGAGCGAGCTACAAACGTCATCCTGGTCGTTTCGGATCGCGGCTGCGCCGTGACCGTCCTGCGAGCTACCTCATCCAAAACAGCACGGCTTTATCGAGCGGCTTGAGGAACGCAAAATGGTTCAGCTATTGCGTGAACTGGATGAATATCAAACGGCCCTGCTCGTGCAGGACAGACGGGAGATATTGACGCCCAAGGAGCTTTCCGCCGCCGAGCTAAGAGCAGAGGTCGAAATCCTCCTCAGAGGCGGAGAACCGGCCAAGCGGCTTTCAGTTGCGAAGGCGGATATTTTGGACGTCCAAAAGAACCTATGGAGCTTGCTAGATCAAGCAGAGCGGCTTGGGGGGAGAACTTCCGTCGCTCAGGAATACGCATCAGCTTCTTGTCGCGATCCGAAGGAAGTTTACAAGCAAGACAAGCATCGCTACGCGAACCGGAAGACACCTGGTCCGCAGGAGTTGGGCACTAGGCTAAAGTTGGCAAGGGCTGCCTGCGCGGTCATTCAATCTGTCGATCCCGCGTTCAACGAGAGTGCCGCGATA
The DNA here is from genome assembly GCF_020164795.1 of Mesorhizobium sp. ES1-3. Classification (NCBI taxonomy): domain Bacteria; kingdom Pseudomonadati; phylum Pseudomonadota; class Alphaproteobacteria; order Hyphomicrobiales; family Phyllobacteriaceae; genus Mesorhizobium; species Mesorhizobium sp. ES1-3. Next base: position 17,231 of record NZ_JAIUGW010000036.1, on the reverse strand, counting down.
CTGACCCTTCTTGGCGCATCGTCGGTATCGTACGTGAAATTCAACATGGAGACGGAGGCTCTGCTCGACAGTGCCAAGGTCATCTCAGACGCTTGGCTGCAGCTCGCGCATGCCTTGGACGAGGAGCTTAGCTTGTCGAGTTGGTTTGCGGATCGCACTGAGGTAATCGACGACGCGGCAGGATTGATTGCCGACCTCCTTGACGTCGAAACGGCGGCTTGCATTCCCGACGACGCGCGGCTTGGGATGCCGGTCAAGGATTGCACAGCCACCAGGCGGCTCTCGACGCCCGAAGACGCGTACGAAGATGACTACAATTTCTTCAGGCATCCCCATGATGAGGCCCTGGCTCCAAGTGTGCCGCTCTACAGCTTCGCGCAATTGCGTGCAGCAGGCAGGTTGTTCTCTGACCCAAGCCGCCCAAAATCTGGGACCAGAGTTCAGATTGTTTTCTGGCGGGAAGTGATGCTTCAGCTTCTGCCAGGCAGCGCCGGCGGAATTTTGCCGTGCATTACGGTCGCGCCAAAAGTCTCGATCATTGGGGCGAGTGGTCGTCCAATGGCGCTGGCCACGCCTTATTCTCGTCCGTTGGATGATCCGTGCATGGTACCTTTGCTATTGAGCAAAAGTCCTCACGTGTCGGAATTTCGGCCGGATGCTCCCCATTCGTTTGAGGACCAAATTAAGGAGGCCGGACTTTCACGACAAACGGTGTTCCAGACTGCGTGGATGGCATCTGCCGCAGTAGTTGCCATCGCGCTCCGAACCCTTGCAGATAGGGAGCTTAGACCGGTCAGCAACGCAATAACTGAACAAAGTGTCAAGAGCGACGCAACCCAATGTCACTTTGCGAATGGAACGGTGGGCAACGTTGTCGAGAAAGCCACGTTCGTCATCGACAGGGCTGGTGGAATAGGTGGTTTGCTGCGGGCAGATTTTTATCGCCGAGATGCTCTGCTTCGCAAACGTGGGATAACAACGAACTCCGCGTCAATGCCCGCCCGGTTTCTCCGATCTTGGTATGCCGGCAATTAGCGGAGACATTGGTCCGCAGTCTTGAAAGGGCTGGAATGAAAATCATCTTTAGCCGCAAGGGATTTGACAGCTCTGCTGGGGGCGTACCTAGCCCAATAGTCGGCGGTCGTCCAATCTCGCTCCCGATCCCTCTCGAGCTGAAACACTCCCGCTATCAAGACCTCCGTGATCCAACTCCCGAACTTGTTGTAGACCTCACGCATGGTAGGCACTCCGCCAAATCCTATTGCCACCTCGACCCCGATATCGATCCGAGCGCGACCCGAGCCGTTCGACCCAAGTCATGGCGTGGCGCAGTGGGGCAAGTTGGAGCGGCACAGTCTCATTTACGCCGTCAAGGCGTAGGGCCTGGTGACCTCTTTTTATTCTGGGGGCTCTTTCAACACGTTTCCCGGGCCAATGGTCGTTGGCGCTACGAAGGCCATCCCATGCATTTGATATTCGGCTGGCTGGAAATCGACGAAGCCCATCTCGTGGGAAATCGAGGTGCCGATTTGATAAACCGCCATAGCTGGCTCAGCAACCATCCCCATGTGCGACCGGGGTGGGAAAGATGGTCGTCGCATGAGCGAAGCAATAATACTGTTTACATCGCTTCCGAGAGGCTTTCGGTGCTGCCTTTCCTAAACTTGCCGGGGAGTGGGGTCTTTGCGAAGGGTTACGTTTTGACCTCTCCAAATTCTCACCTGAAATCTGTTTGGCAAGTGCCCGACTGGCTACATCCGAGATCCGGCGGCAGTGGAATGTCGTTCCATCCGCCAGGCCGTTGGCTGGGCGGCGGAGAAGTACGATCCGCGGGAAGAGGCCAAGAATTTGTGGCCGACATAGGGTCAGCAACCGGGGCCCTGAGGTGGTTGGAAGCAGTCTTTGTGAGCAGCGTTTGATTTTGGCCGCCTCGTCGTGACATAGGCTGTTGCTTTGATGGCGAGCCTCGTTCAGTGCTCCAAGCCCAATATGCCAAAAACAGAAAATCTTACCAAGATGGAAAGCGGGGGGTCGCTGCTTTACCAGACTGTTCACCGGCAAATGCAGCCTGCCGGGGCTAGCGAGGGCGGTCGACGTGTTTCGGCGTTGTAACTATGTCTGAAGAAGCGCGATGAACCGTTTACACGCTGTTTAGGGCTGGTTGCAGCAGGTGTAACGCTTTTCAGATGCGGTCCACATGGTTGAGGTGAAAAATGAACATGCAAGCCTATTTGCATGAAATTGAGCACGCCGTCACCGGCTCCCTAACAGTCGTCTGGGCAGAGCACGAGAGGCTTCGCCCAATGATGGAGCAGCTTGACGCCCTCCGCAAGCATACGGAGGCCGAGTATGCCCGTGCCCAGGCACTCATAGATGACCCACTATTTGACGATGACGAGGGCCTCGGAACATTCACTTACTGGGACACGTATTTCGGCGTTGACAAACGGCTGCACGAGGTAAGTGTGGATGCCCAAGAGCTTAAACAACATATTGACGCACATACCTTTTCGATTGCCGCAATGTCCGGAGCAATATTGCAGTTTGCTAAGCAGGGGCTTTCTATCGTCCACGGGGCCTTGGACAACTGCCCTGCTGGGCGGCAGATCGGATCGCAGACTTTGAGCACAATCGTTTTTCAAGCGCGGAACCAATCTATCCACTGGGAAGAAGGAGCGTTGCGTAAGCCGGTCGTGGACTGTTTCAACGCCTTGACCAATGATTTCGATCACAAGTTCTCAGCTTTCACCGTTCAGAGCCTGGCCTTTCAAGTGATTGCGCTGCTAGGCTGGAAATCGTATCAAGCGTTTCATGAGGACATGATGCTCATGGCCTAGCTCCCTTGATGGCTGCTTTCCTCATCCAGCTCACCAGCCACCGCCTTTGCCCAGCACGGGAAAGAGATCGATCTAGGGAAATGCTGACGCAGCAACGAAACTCCTAACTCGCGATAACTCCCTATTATCAGAGCCCAAAAACGCCAATCAAGCGACCCGGAATGGGTAGCCTGAAGTCGATTTGCCTCCTAGCGCCCTTGGCCACTCAATCTGGCGGCACTACCCTTGCGTTCAGCAGGGGTGAGAAGTCAGAGTTTTCCCTTCGCGAAACACTAGGGTTTCCAGTATTTTCGCGGTAATCGAGCCACGCCCTTCCGAGGGCATCTATGAATTTCTGAAGTTCGTCGCCCTGGTCATTCGCGATGGGGACCCACAACTCGTAGGGCACACCGTCGCCTATATCGTGATAGACGTTAGGGGTGAAGTACACGATGCCGTCCCTTTTGCGGTCGATGAGGCGATCAAAGCCCTTAAGAACGACGTGCATTAGCTGAACAGGCGGAAAGCCGAAGTTGCCGCTATTGGCGATCAATATGAGCCCCTTGGCGTCGGGTTTCCCAATCAAACGCCGGGAGGAAATTATCTGCTTGTTGGCTTTTCTAACGCAATCGACGATAGGGCGTGAGATAGCTGAAAAGACCCGCTTATTTACGTCATCAGGTAGGTAATTCTTACCGAACAAAAAGTTCGTGTAGTCATCCAATTTATATCCAAGCCACTTGTAGCTCGCCATAATCCTGCGATCTATTGTCTCAAGATCGAGAGCGTCTGCCTCCAGCGTCTTCAGCTCGGCAATTACGTTGTCTTCTGGAAAATAGTAGTCAGCGTTCAGTGCTTCTTTCGGGATGCTTGGAACGAAACGAGATAGGGCGTCCGCACTACGAAATGTCCGAACGAACTCGCTGAAGGTCTGCTCTACCTTAATTGTCGCTGGCGGCATTCAAAAGCTCCAGAGGACCGGCCCGAAACGCTGCAGCGTCTTAGACGGGTAGCAGCTGTTAAGGTTGTTTACGGAATAGGGGACCGAATGCAATCACCGGCATGCCATCCGGCGGAAGTTCGTCGGCGGTACGCCGCCATCCGACTTGTGCAGGGCTAATCCACTGCTTGGCTTCCCGCTTCTCCAGGGCGACATACTCGGGCCGATAGAACAGCCGCGAGGACATGGCGATTACGGCATTCTCGAATTGGAAGCGCGGCGGATGCGCGGCGGGACCGTCGGGCAGCGGGGACTTCAGGTTCTTGCATAGGTCAACGATGCGCTGTTGCTTGAACGACGTGCCAACTAGCTTGTGCGCAAACTCATTTCGGATGCGCCGAATATAGTCGCATTCGTTCCGCTTACCTTCTTCGATCAGGCCCAGCGCAAAGCATGTCTCGATCCGCGCCGAGAAACTGCCAAGCGGCGCGTTATTCCCGTGCAGCAATCCGGGGCTGTCCGCCGCGAAGAATGCCGCCAGCGTCGCGGCCAGCTTTTCGTCCAGAAATGCACCGCCGATAAGCGCAAGCCCCCGGTCACTCTCGCGGTGAAGCTCCTGCAAAAACTCGAAATAGGCTTTCTGATCGTTGGGGCGCATCCTAGTCACCCCGCAACGGGGAAGTGCGTGTCCCAGGGCAGATTGAAGTTTGCCACGTAGCTGTGAGGCCGGGCATACTTCCTTGCCAGCGTCCGAATGACTTCTTCCAATGCCTGTTCGGACAAGGTCATGCGGGCCTCGTTGAACGCTTGTACGTCATCCTTTTCAAAGTGCTTCTTCGTGTTCTGAATGTGAAATCGGTTTCGGAGTTTCCGTAGTTCGTCCAGCTTGTCATAGAACGCCGTGTCCTTCAGGTCGAAAAAGTCGTTCTTTTTCGCGCTGGCGATGTACTTCTCGAACTCGTCGATTTTTTTGCACCTGATAGCGTCTAGAACATCCTGCGAAATGCTGATCGCCTCCCTCGTGAATGAAGTGAGACGCAGATGGAAGTCGTACAGCAGCGCCTCGATTATCGAGATGTTTAGCAGTGTGATAGGCTTCTGTAGGTGACGCTTATGGACGGCTGACCCGTTGGCTGACGATTAGCAGCCTGACGCAAGAACTGTCATCGCCGGAGATGATCGAAGTCTATGCGAGGCGCTACCTAAAAGCCCGCGTTGATCAGGACGCGCATGAGAACCGAAGACGCGCCGAGATTGAAACGCGCATAGCGGCAATCGCCAAGGACAATGACCGTCTTCTGAATTTGCTTATGGAGGGTAAGGGCGATCAGGACGCCGTTGACGCCCGGATGAAGGCGCAAGGCAAGGAGCGAAATGAACTTAAACTGGAACTTGCCCGTCTTCCAGTCAGCGGCAAGGTCATCCTACACCCCACGGCTATTAAGGCATTTGCCGAGCGCCTCATGGGGAAGAACACAAGTTATCTGCAGTCGAAGCGGGCGAAGCTGGAGGCCACGCTGTCCATGCTGGACGCCATGGGAGAACTCGCGCCCATCGTGCGCGAACTTATCCATTCGATCACGCTATATCGCGAAGACGACGGACGCCTGACGATCCACGTCGAGGGCTACCTTGCCCCATTCCTCGAAGAGGGCGGCAAACCCTTGGAGGCTTTCGCGGTGGGAGCGGAGGATTGTGGCAATCACAGCAGCATCCCCAATTCGGGGGCTGTAGAGATGGTAGCGGGAGAGGGCTACCGCCAATACAGCGCTGCGACCGAGTTCGTCTGTTGAATGTACTCGCAAGCAGGGCCGACAGATTCCACATCCCGTCCGCTGGCTATGGTAGCCGCCTGATTTGAACTGTCAGCCGGGGCCCGCAAAGGAGACGAAGCCGACGCCGTGGGACAAACAAGCCAAAATCCTGTCCCCGCAACCAATTCTATCATAAATCAATTACCGTCCCGGTCTAACCGGGGCGGTTTTTGCGTTTTGAGGGGGAATACCGACTTCCATCCCCGGCCGTCCGGCAGTATCCATCCTGTGAAAGGCAGTGATCTTCGGTCGTGTGGAGATCATCTAGCCACCGGCCGCAACGAATGCACGAAGGCCTTCTGTGGCTGACAGACGAGCTCTCTCGTCACTCGCCCCGTCGATCCTACCGCACGCCGAGGGCGATCGGCGCTGACCCAATGGCGATCATCGAAGCTGCAGAGTTCGGTAACCTCTTCGGCCCGCCAGCGACCACAAGGCTGTGTGCTGGTCGGAGCGCTGAATTCCCTATCTCAGACATCGACGGACCAGACTTCAATGCCGTCTCGCTCGAATAGCGGCCGGCGTACATTGCCGGAAAACAACACGCGAGAAACGGTAACCGCGTGGTGACCCAAGTTGGCACCGCAGTCCTCTGCGACCGTAGAAATCCTCCGTCGTCTTTAACGGCCTATCGAAGGCGAATACCGCGGGGTTCCACCTTGGCTCGAACGGAAGCATTTCCTCCGACTGCCGGCTCATCCGATCGCCAAATTGATGGCTTTCGGGCCCTTGCCACGCTTGTCCGGCTCGGTATCGAACGACACTTTCTGGCCATCCTCGAGACCGGGAAGACCCGACGCCTGTACGGCTGAAATATGGACGAAAACATCCTTCGCGCCATCGTCGGGCGTGATGAAACCGAAGCCCTTGGCATGGTTGAAGAATTTGACGGTGCCGGTCTGCGGCATGGGAAGCTCCTTTGCCCCATAAACTCCAGTCTCGGGCCGGCAAATGCCCGTGCGGAAATTTGTCCTTTATTTTAGCGTCACCGGCAAGAGAAAGTTTTGCGGGCACCTGAAGCGGGTCGCGGCGCGCTTTAGGTCTTTGTTTTCATGCATATCATTCCCCACCGGGGTCACCTTTGGGCGACATGCATTCAGGTCTGTCGATATTCAGGTCGGGTCGGCCTGCAAATGCCCGGTTTCCTGTGCTTCCCGTGCTCACGGCGCCAAAAATACGCCCCGCTCCGGTCCTCGGAACCCGCCATGTTGGTCGCTTCGCGCCCGTCTCGGCGTCGATAAGCTGGCCAGTGCACGGCAGCCGAAATCCGCCTCTACGTTGTTCTTCCAAGTCAACTGCAAGTGTGCAATCAGTCTTCTGACTCGATGGGGGATACGTGAGCACAATTCGTTCAGGAATCAGGGACAATCGCCAGAGGGGAGCGGCCCACGAGTTCATAGTTGAACGGGGGGTGCCGAACAGCCGGCTCTCGGTAGTCTCAGCCTATTTCACAACCTTCGCCTATGAGCGGCTCCGGGAGACGCTCGACAATATTGGCGGCATGCGTTTCCTTTTTGGCGAACCTCGCTTCCTGAAAGAGGCGGACAGCGCCGGCCTGGCTCCACCAGCCTTTTCACTTGATGAGGATGGGTTGCGCCTCAACGAGCAACTGCGCCAGCGCGCTGTCGCGTTGCGATGCGCGCGATGGATTCGTGAGCGAGTGGAGATACGATCCGTCAAACGCACGGGGCTGCTGCACGGCAAGCTGATTCATATCGATGACCGCAGGCGTGGGCACGCGCTGGTCGGAAGCTCCAATTTCACAACCAATGGGTTGGGGTTCGGAGAGGCTCCGAACATCGAGCTCAACCTTGTGGTCGATGGCGATCGAGATAGGGAAGATTTGCTGGCTTGGTTCGATGAGCTCTGGACCGATAAATATCTGACCGAAGATGTGCGCGACGAAGTCCTGCGTGTGCTTGAGGCCACCTATGCTCACGCCTCGCCCGAATTCGTCTATTTCACAACGTTGTTTCACCTCTTCGGCGATTATCTAGCGGAACGCGCCGAAGAAGAGGCACAGTTCGAACAAACGGCTTTTGAGAAGACCGCAATTTGGCAGGCGCTGTTCGATTTCCAGCGTGACGGTCTTCGGGCAATCCTGTCGAAGTTGGAACGGCACGGCGGTTGTATCCTCGCCGACAGCGTCGGGCTGGGAAAAACCTACACAGCGCTCGCCGTCATCAAGTGGTACGAGAAGCGCAACAAGAACGTCCTGGTGCTTTGCCCAAAGAAGCTGCGGGAAAACTGGACTGACTATCTCGCTGTGAACAACAGCGGTCTCAACCCGCTGCGCGAAGACAGGTTCGGCTACACTGTGCTCTCGCACACTGATCTCTCGCGTGAGAAGGGAAAGGTCGGCGACATCGATCTATCGAAAATCGAGTGGGGCAACTACGATCTCGTCGTCATCGACGAGTCGCACAATTTCCGGAACGCCTCGCGCAACAAAAGCGCCGGCGGCCGCATAACACGTTATGCGCGTCTAATGGACGACATCGTCAAGACGGGTCTCCCGACGAAGGTATTGCAGCTTTCCGCCACACCGGTGAACAACGACCTGAGCGACCTTAAGGCGCAGCTCGATCTGATTTCCGCCGATAGAAGCGACGGCTTTTCGGATCTTGGCGTACCCAACCTCTCCGGGTTGATCGGGCAGGCGCAGCGTAAGTTCGCCGACTGGGCCAAGAGTGGCAGTCGTGATGCCGCAAGCTTGTTGACGGCGCTTCCCCCGGCCTTGTTTGGGTTGCTCGATGGGGTGACTATCGCCCGCTCGCGAAAACATGTTGAGCGCCACTACGCGGCCTCGATGGAGCGGATAGGCAACTTCCCTAAGCGCGCCGCGCCGGAATCGATCTTTGCCAATATCGACAGGCATGGCGGTTTCCCAGCTTTCGAGGCGGTGGACGATGCAATCGGTCGGCTGGAGCTCGCGCTCTACAACCCGCTCGCCTTCGTCCTGCCCAAACACCGCCACCTGTACGACAAGGGCGGCAATTTTAATCAGACCAATCGCGAAAAGTACCTGATCGCGATGATGAAATCCGGCTTCCTCAAACGACTGGAAAGTTCGGTCAGTTCGTTCCGCCTCACGATGGACCGGATGATCGATCGAATAGACCGGCGGGTGAGGGAGCTCGACGCCTATAGGGAAGCGGCCTCGCTTGATATCGAACAGGACGACGAAGACCTGGACGAGGAACTGGAGGAAGCATTCGAGGTCGGCGGCGCACTCAGATACCGGCTCGTGCATATCGACCGACACGCCTGGAAGGCGGCGCTGCTGCGCGACCGGGACCGGATTGTCGGGCTGGCCGACGCGGCGAGGCTGGTGACGCCAGCCCGTGACCTCAAGCTGGAGAGACTGGCGGAAGTCGTCCGCCAGAAGGCGGTCAACCCTTCGATGAACAGGAATGGTGAGGCCAATCGCAAGACCATCATGTTCACCGCTTTCACCGATACCGCCCGCTATCTCTACGAGCAATTGCTGCCATTAGCGAAGGAGCTTGGGTTGGAGGCCGCGCTGGTTACGGGTGCTGAATGCAAGTCGACTTTCGGGCGCGCCCATTTCCAGGACATCTTGGTCAACTTTGCTCCACGCGCCAAGCGCCGCGCGGATATGAAAAAGGCAGTGCAATCCGGCGAGATCGACCTGCTTATCGCTACAGACTGCATTTCTGAAGGGCAGAACCTTCAGGACGCAGCCCTGCTTGTCAATGTGGACATCCACTGGAACCCAGTGCGTCTGATTCAGCGCTTCGGGCGGATCGACCGCATCGGCAGCCTCAACGATACGATCTCCATGGTCAATTTCTGGCCGACTGAAGAGCTCAACAAATATCTCAAGCTCAAGGGCCGGGTTGAAGCGCGTATGAGGTTGGTAGACCTGTCGGCGACCGGCGAAGACGACCTTCTCAACAAAAAGGCCGAAGCCGAAAGCGACCTGCGTTGGCGCGACGAGCAACTGTTGCGCCTGAGGAACGAGGTTTTCGATCTGGAGGACACCACCACTGGCATCACACTTGCCGACTTCGCACTCGACGATTTTCGCGCAGATTTGCGCGACTTCATGCGCGCCAATGGGCAGGCTCTCTGCGACGCCCCGCTTGGCTTGCATGCCATCGTTCCGAATCATATCGAGGATGGCGCGGTCGATCCCGGTGTGATCTTCTGCCTGCGCCGCCGCCCGGCCGACCCAAGTCCCGAACAAACGACGATAAACTCACTCGATCCCTATTATCTTGTGTATGTGAAGGATGACGGCGCCATCCGCTTCGCCTTCGGCCAGCCCAAGCCGATCCTAGCGGCTTGGCGAGCGCTATGTCTCGGCCACGTCGAGCCGTTCGAAGTGCTGTGCAACGCCTTCGACGACGAGACGGGGCAGGGCGAGAAGCTGGAGCGCTACGACGCATTGATTCAAGCAGCAGTGGCATCAATCGGCCAAACTTCCGCGTCGCGTGCGCTCGCTGCTCTCACCGGCACACGTGGCGCAAAGGTGCCGAATGAGACTTCGCAGGCGCGCGCTAGCTCGGAATATGACTTGATTACTTGGCTGACTGTCCAGCCATCGATGAAAACCGCATGAGCGAAGTCGTAGCTATCGACCGGGCCATTCGTGCCTTCGCGAGCCTACCGCTGGAGCCAGCCGGGCGGGGTCTGCTGGAAGCGCTTGGTTATCGCAGCGCCAAGACCATCGCCCTCGATGGCAGGCCAGCGACCTTTGCTCGCGAAGTGGATCATGACAGCCAACTGTCGCGGGATACCGCCTTCTTCGATAAGTGGCAGGAAGTCCGTTTCCTCTTCCAGCTAACTAACGATGAAATTCCGATGCTCGGCCGTCCCCAGGGGGGGCTTGGTACGGCGGAGCGATTCGGCAGGAGCATCGTCGACAGTTTTGTCTTTCTCGCCATCCAATTGGAAGGCGAGGTCTGGAAGCGTAGCAAACTCGTGGGCATCACCCGCGCGGTAAACGCGCTGTTTCCAATGCCAGTTATCATCCTGTTCCGATACGGGAGCCGCGTCTCGCTCGCGGCAAGCGAGCGTCGCCAACATAAACGCGACGCCAGCCGCGATGTACAAACCGGCCGCATTTCGATCGTCCTCAACATCTCGACCGTCCGCCCGCATCGCGGCCATCTCAGCATCCTCGCCAAGCTCGACCCGCAAGCTATGCGTCCTCGCCCGTCCAATTTCGACGAGCTATACGCCGGTTGGCAGGCGGCGCTCTCCACCAAGACACTCAACGAGACCTTCTACAAGGAACTGAGCCACTGGTTCTTCTGGGCGCGCGATCTAGTCACTTTCCCTGAGGGCGCTGTCCGCTTGGAGAATGGGAAACCGAAGTACGAAGTTCCTTTGATTCGCCTGCTTACCCGGGTCATCTTCTGCTGGTTCATCAAGGAGCGTGGGCTGGTCCCGGAAAACCTGTTCCGTCGCGAGCAACTGAAGTCGCTGCTTAAGATCGATCCCGGGGCGGTGCTGGAGGAAGGCAACTACTATCGCGCCGTCCTGCAAAACCTGTTCTTCGCCACGCTCAATACGGAAATGGGCGAAGGCCGAAAGTGGCGCTCGAAGAACGCCGGTGGCGGGCAGGACGGGCATTACATGGTGCATAGCGTCTATCGCTATCGGGATCTTTTCGCCGAACCCGATGCTGCTCTCGAATTGTTCCAAAAAGTGCCATTTCTCAATGGCGGTCTGTTCGAATGTCTCGACCGCGAGTTGACCGAGCGCGATCTGGAGCGCGACCCCGGCCTGATGAAGATCAGCGACGGCAAGCGCTTGCGCGTGGACGGTTTTTCGGATCACCCGAAGAACCCTCTGCACATCCCCAACCGCATCTTTTTTGGCGACGCGGTAGAAGTCGATCTCAACGCGGTCTATGAGACAGCGGGCAAAAGCTACACTGCGCGGGGCCTGTTCACGCTATTCGACGACTACGTCTTCACCGTTGAGGAAAACACCTCGGTTGAGGAGGAAGTTGCGCTCGATCCAGAGCTGTTGGGCAAGGTGTTTGAAAACTTGCTGGCTTCGTACAACCCAGAAACAAGTTCTTCAGCGCGCAAGATGTCGGGCTCGTTCTATACCCCCCGATATGTGGTGGACTACATGGTGCGCGAGACGCTGGTGCACCAATTCGCCGCCGGCTTGACAGAGCTAGATAGCGACCGATTCGCGCGCGCCCGAGCTCTGCTCGATCCTACTGCCCCCGTACCTGAATTTTCCGAAGACGAACGCGATACGCTGATAGCTGCGATCGAAGACCTGAAGGTACTTGACCCTGCCTGTGGTTCGGGAGCTTTTCCGATGGGTATGTTGCAGGCGCTGATGGAAGCGTTGCGACGCCTGGACCCGGACAACAGGAAATGGAAAGCCGCGCTGCGCGCTCCGCTCGAACGCCGCGTCGCCGATGCCCATAACTATGATATCACCCGTCGTGAGATGGAGACCGAGGAAGCCGAGGCGGCGCTCAGGACCTTCGACGAGGAATTTGCGGACAAGGAACTAGCCGACTATGTCCGAAAGCTGCACCTCATTGAAAAATGCCTCTACGGGTCGGACATCCAGCCAATCGCGATCCTGATCGCCAAGCTACGCTTTTTCATCAGCTTGGCGGTGGAGCAAAAGCAGCACAAGGGTCGCGCCAATCTCGGTATCAAGCCGCTCCCAAACCTCGAAACTAAGCTGGTCGCCGCCAACAGCCTGATCCCACTGGAGCGGCCGGAACAGGGCGACCTCTTCGCCAATCCGCGCATCGGCGAGCTGGAGCGGGCGATAGAGGACGCGACCCAGCGCCATTTCAGCGCGCGCACGATCACGACCAAGCGCAAATATCGGGATCTGATCCAGCACTACCGCGACGAGCTGTCCGCCATCCTTGAAACCGAGCATTCGCTGCCTCACGAGGACGCCCGCAAGGCGGCGGCCTGGAACCCGTTCGATCAGAACGCCAGCGCGCCATTCTTCGATCCGCTGTGGATGTTCCAGCTCCATGGTGGCTTCGATATCGTGATCGGCAATCCGCCTTATGTGCGGCACGAAAAGATCAAAGACCAGAAGCCGGCACTGGAGAAAGTCTATGGTCGGAAGGACCGCAAGGGCCAGCAGCTCGGCAGCTATGCTGGCACCGCTGATTATCTCGTGTATTTTGTCGAGCGCGGTATCCGCCTGCTCAGTCCCGGCGGCACCTTCAGCTACATCACGTCTAACAAATGGTACCGCGCCGGCTATGGCGAAAACCTTCGCCACTGGTTCACCGTCAACGCGAAGATCGAAACGCTGATCGATTTTGGCGACGCGGACGTGTTCGACGCTATAGCCTATCCTACCATCCTTGTCGCGTCGCGTCGCCTGCACCCCGGTCCCAAGCCAGAGGATCGATTCCGCGCTTTGAACTGGCAGGATTTTGGCGAAGGCGCGCAGATCGAGGATTTCCCCGCCTTGGTCGAAAGCGCCGGGTTCGACATGCCGCAATCCGCGCTCGAAAAAGACCGCTGGCAAATAGAACCGACCGCGAAACGCGACTTGCTCGCCCGTATTCGCTCTGCTGGCGTGCCGCTCGGCGACTATGTCGAGAGTCGATTCTACTATGGCATCAAGACCGGCTACAACGAGGCCTTCGTGATCGACGGCGCCAAACGCGCCGAGCTAATTTCCGCCGATCCGGCGAGCGCAGAGGTCATCAAGCCTTTCCTTCGCGGCCGCGACATCAAGCGTTGGAAGGTACAGCCACAGGATTTATGGCTGATCTTTACACGGCACGGAATCGACATTGACGACTATCCGGCGGTCAAGCAACATTTGGCGCAATATCGTGATGCGCTTGAACCGAAGCCGCGCGATTGGAAAAGCGCGGACTGGCCGGGACGGAAGTCCGGTCCTTACAAATGGTACGAAATTCAGGACAACATCGCTTACTGGCGTGAGTTCGAGACCACGAAGATTGTCTATCCTGACATCTACGAACATCAGAGCTTCGCTTGGGATGAGTCAGGCGCCTACGGCGCGAACACTTGCTACTTTATTCCCACCACCGAGCGCTGGATGACCGCTGTTCTAAACAGCAGTCTGATCGAATGGTATTACAGGCAGGTCTCTAACGCGATCCGTGGTGGCTATCTACGGGCTTTTTCCGAAGTAATGCAAAGCGTGCCGATCGCCCGTGTTACCGAAGCACAGCGAACGGTTGTAGATGCGCTGGTGGCTGTTCTTTCAGCAGAGCAGCGCCCCGCCGTCGAACAACTCCTCAACGGCCTCGTCTACGAGCTCTACTTCCCCGACGATCTCCACGCGCGCCGTCTCAAGCTGTTCGACGCGGCGGCTGACGCTGGCCTCGGCGCGCTAGCCGGCCTCAAGGGCGAGACGCTCATCCGCGCGGCCGAAGCCTTCGCTCGCCAACACCTCGCCCCCACCCAGCCGCTTCGGGTGATGCTTTCCGACCTCCAGACTCTCGACGTAGTGCGGACTGTCGAGGGGAAAAAGTAATGGCAAACGGGGGGGGAACAATCGCAGGCGAACTGGCGGGTGCGGTGCTGGAGGCAGGCGCCGCACCTCCGCCTCCTCCTCGCATTAAGGAATTGCGGCTTTCCAATTTCCGCGCGTTCCCCGGACCCTCCACGGTCTCCATCCCTTTCGGGGGCAAAAACGCTGTGATCTTTGGCGAAAACGGCTCCGGCAAGTCTACTATTTTTCATGCGCTCGACGGCTTCTTCTCCGTAACTGAGCGAAACCCCGCCCAACGGCGTAAGCGGCTTGAAGACAGCGTAAATCTCTTCAGTCCAATTTTCGCCGACGAGACCTGGGTGGAGATCGAGTTTTCAGACGACGTGGTCGAGCGATGGAATTCGACACGTCATCCGTGCGACCCTGGTGCAGCGCGAAGCGAACGTGTGTTCGGCGCGGGGTACCGGAAGGCGTTCCTCGATTATCGCGCGCTTCTGGAAACCAATTTTCGCCACAGCACTGGCGCGATCAATCTTTTCGACGTGTGTGTGCATGGCGCGTTGAGGGACTATCAGGCCACGCACGAGGGCTCGCAAGAGGCATTAAGAGAGCTTTGGCGTGTCCTTGAACGCCACATCTCGCCACCCCGCTACAACTTGTCCGTTGGCCGCGACTCAGACGAGCGAAACAGTTTTCGGACCAGCTTCAATGCAGGTCTCGGCGAGGCACTCGATGCGATGGTGCCGCTGGTAAACGATATGCTTGCCGCTCTGCATTGGCAGGACATCAAGCTGGAAAGTCTCAGCTTTCCAAGACTTACCTACAATACGGAATGGCCGCTGAGGCATAGGGACTTCGATGGTAAAAAAGTCACGCCTTTGATCAAGTTCAATGGTGAGGACCTCGATACACCGCATTTGTCGTTGAATGAGGCCCGTCAGTCGGCGCTGGCGCTGGCCATATACTTTGCAGGACGAAAGCTGTGCGGTGAAACGACGCTCACGGACGTGCCGAAGCTCATGGTGCTCGATGATGTGATCGTCGGTCTCGACCAGTCGAACCGCTTGCCTGTTCTCGATCTTCTCGCCGACAAGTTCAAGGATTGGCAAATCATCATTCTCACACATGACCGCCTGTGGTTCGATATGACCCGCAGCTATCACCGAAGGCATCAGGCAGATCGCTTTTGGACCTACTCAGTGCTCCATCCCGGAGGAAATCTGACGACGCCGCCGACGCCACTTCCAGTGAGTTCGAGCGCGGCGAAAGAAGCCATACAACTGGCCAGGCAGTTCCTTGCCGATGGGCATATCAATGCCTCTGGGAACGCTACTCGGATTGCAGCAGAGCGTGCAATTCGCGAGTTCTGCGAAGAAAAGAAAATCGGGGTGAAATACCAGGTCGATAGCGAAAAGATCGCTTTTTCAGATTTCTACAGGGCAGCGAGGGATTGGAGCAACAAGAGCAGCCAATCTGCATATCGCGATGTGCTCGATAATCTTCAAATGTATGTTGAAATTCTCCTAAATCGGCTTTCGCACGGTGGCACTCCTCAATTAGAGCGGTATGATGTTCAGGGGGCAATCACGGCGACGGACGCACTATTGCTCGCGCTCAAAGTGGTCTCAAAATACGAGCAGGCATAGATCACGTACTGCTATATAGGGCAACTTGGACAAATGCAGGATCATCAGCGCGGTCGTAACGCACTTTGAAGTTTGGGGGCGAATCGTGAAAGCTAAATCGGAGACCATGACGGTTGGGGACCTTGTCGAATTACACAAGGAACAGATGCTGAAAGCGAATCCAGAATATCAGCGGGGTATCGTCTGGAATTCAATGCAGAAGAAGAAACTGATCGATTCCGTGCTGCGCGGTTATCCCTTGCCTCGCATCTACCTGCATCATGTTTCAAAGAGCGTCGCGGGTATGAAAAGCGAGGGGCTCGAAGTGATCGATGGTCAGCAACGGATAAACGCGCTGAGCGAGTTCGCGCAAGGTGCATTCAAGTTGTTCGATCCGATAGTGGACGCGGCGGCTGCCAAGTTCCCTGGCTTCATCCAAAATCAGCCATGCCAGTGGGCGCATAAGAACTTTGAGAGTTTGGGTGAGGAACTGCAGGCGCGCTTCCTCGATGCCTCGATTCCCGTGGCGAAGATCGAGACGAAAGACGCCAATGAGGTGAGGGACCTTTTCGTTCGGTTGCAGGGCGGCGTACCGCTAAGCGCGCAGGAGAGGCGGGACGCGTTCCCCGGCAACTTCACGGATTTCATATTGCAGATCGGTGGTAAGCCCGAACTGGTACGCTATCCCGGCCACGATTTCTTCGTGCGCTCGTTGGGCATGAAGCCTGTGCAAGATCGTGGCAAAACCCGGCAGCTCGCGGCGCAGATTGCTGTGCTATTCTTCCATCGGCGGGAAAGTGGCGCAGATAGCTATTGCGACATCAACGCGCAGGCGTTGGATGATTTCTATTACCAAAATCTCGATTTCGATTCTGCATCCGATGGTGCAGCTCGCCTGGTCGCCATTCTCGACAAGCTGGCCCAACTGATCCAGCCTGGAAAGCACGCAAAGTTGCGCGGGCATGACGCGATCCACCTCGTGTTGCTCGCTGACACGCTATGGGACGACTATGTGCGCAGCTGGGAAGGCCGCTTACCGGGAGCGCTAGACAAGTTTTTGGCAGCGGTCGCCGAAGGAAATCTGACGAGGAAGGCCCCCACTCCGAGTGAGTACTGGTCGCAGTATGCGCAATGGACACGCGTCAATTCGGATCGAGGAGACACGATCGGCCAGCGGCATCGTTTTTACCAGGAGAAGATGTTGGGGAGCCTTCAGCCGCTGCAGCCTAAGGACCCGGTGCGGCTTTACGGCGAACTGGAACGCAGCGTTCTATTCTACCGCCAGAAAAAACAATGCGCGGTGTGCGACGTGGATATGAACTGGCGCGAGGTCGAAATTCACCATATCGAGGAACACCGCAAGGGCGGACCGACGTCGCTCGAAAACGGCGCGGCCGTGCATAAAAAATGCCATCCAAAAAGCGCGACAGAGACGCAGGCGTTGGCGGAAAAATTGAACGGCAGCGGGCGCGTGGCTTAGACTCGCGACTTAAAACACAGTCTTGTTCACCACCTCTGCTAGAGCGGGATGAGATTTATAAGAGTCGTGGGATTCCCAAATCATCGCAGTTCTGATTCAACATGCATGCTGGGA
>NZ_JAIUGW010000035.1:0-35267 GCF_020164795.1 Mesorhizobium sp. ES1-3 | reverse complement strand
ATCGCACCAAAAGAGAGGAACGACGATGTCGAAAAGCTCACCGGAAGCACAACCGATTAAGATGGCAAGATAAAAGGGCGCACATTGTGCGGCGGTCGGTTGGTTGTATTCGCTGCATTTTTCCCCACTTCCCGCACATTGCAGCGCCTCGGCGCAATGTGCGGAGGACATGCAAGTTATTGTATTTGCTTCGCTGTTTGCAGCGTGCGGGCCGCAGCGATGTCCGATGAGCGCGATTTCCGTGTCCGTCCGGGCCGCATTCGCTCGACGCGAGCCCAATCGTCGCGGCCCTTCATCGTCCAGGCGCTGGCGGCCGCTCAGAAGGCTGGCGGTGGCGTGTCGCAGTCCGGCCGGATCAGCCCCGGGAACCGCTCGCAGTTCGGACGCGGCAGGGTGGCCAGCATCCAGGCCAACCGTTTGCTTACCGGCCGCTCCCGCGTCACCACGATCAAGACCCGCGTGGTTCGCCATTCGAAACATAGCGCGCCCCTGGGCACCCATCTCAACTATCTGCGGCGCGAGGGCGTCACACGCGATGACGCGAAAGCCCGCATGTTCGGACCGGAGGTCGACGATGCGTCGACCACGGATTTCGTCGCGCGCTGCAAGGACGACCGCCATCATTTCCGCTTCATCGTCTCGCCAGAGGATGCCGTCGAGATGGCCGACCTGAAGTCCTTCACCCGTGATCTCATGGGTCGCATGCAGAAGGATCTCGGTACGTCACTCGACTGGGTCGCGGTCGATCATTGGAACACCGACAATCCGCATGTCCACGTCATCCTGCGCGGCCGGGCCGACGACGGCCAGGACCTGGTGATCTCGCGCGACTACATCAGCCGTGGCATGCGCGATCGCGCCAGCGATCTCATCACGCAGGAGCTCGGCCCCCGATCCGATCTCGAAATCCGCCGGCATGTCGAGCGTCAGGTCGAGGCCGAGCGGTGGACCGGGCTCGATCGCCAGTTGCTGCGGGACGCGCGCGACAATGGCCTCATCGATCTCGCGCCGCATGCCGATCGCCAGCCTGATGAATTCGTCGCGCCCAAGCTCGGGCGGCTGCGCAGGCTGGAAACCCTCGGCCTCGCCGAGCAGCTCGGTCCGGGCCAGTGGGTTGTCAGCGACAGAGCGGAGGCAACGCTGCGCCAGATGGGTGAGCGCGGCGATATCATCAAACGCATGCATCGTGCATTCGCGGCCCGCGATATCGAGCGCGCGACCGCCAGCTATGTGCTGGCCGCCGAGAACGTCGATGAGAAGACTATCGGCCGGCTGGTCGAGCGCGGACTGGATGACGAACTCAAGGGCACCGCCTATGCCGTGATCGATGGCGTCGACGGCCGCTGCCACCACGTCCGGCTCGCCGATCTCGAGGCGGCGGGCGACGGCGCGCCAGGCTCGGTTGTTGAACTGCGCAAATTTGAGGACGCTCAGGGACGCCGGCGGCTGGCGCTTGCCGTGCGCTCCGATCTCGCCATCGAGCGTCAGGTCGTTGCGGAGGGGGCGACCTGGCTCGACCGCCAGGCGCTTGCCCGTCCTGCCGCGGCTCTTTCCGAGAGTGGCTTCGGCGCCGAGGTGCTCCAGGCGCTCGATCGGCGCGCCGAGCACCTGGTCGGATTGGGGCTGGCCGAGCGGCGGCCGGGCGGTACCGTCTTTGCCGGCAACTTGGTCGACACGCTGCGCCGAAGGGAACTCGACGCGCTGGGCAGCCGGCTCGCGGTCCAAACCGGCCAGCCATTCAACCGCGCCGCCAAAGGCGAATTCGTGTCCGGCACCTACAGGCAGCGCTTCGCGCTCGCATCGGGCCGTTTCGCGATGATCGATGACGGGCTCGGCTTTCAGCTGGTGCCCTGGACGCCATCGTTGGAGCGTCATCTAGGAAATCACGTCTCCGGGGTCATTCGCGGCGACGGCGGCGCCGATTGGAGTTTCGGCCGCAAGCGCGGACTTGGTTTGTGACGGCGCCTTTTACGACGAACCGATCTGACTGCCGATCGCCTGTCTTCCTCACCGACAGCGCGACGCGGCGCGATTGGCGTGATCCGGCTGTTGAATTTCTCCTAAACCTCGCCGACCTCGGGAGCGAGGAGAAGCGAGATGTCGGGAACAAAAGTCCTCTGGGGGCAAATCGTCCTCGTCTTCCTGATCGTGCTCGTCACGATCTGGGCCTCGACGCAATGGTCGGCCTGGCAGCTGGGCTATCAGGAGCGGCTGGGGGCGCCGTGGTTCGTCATCGGCGGGATGCCAGTCTATTACCCGCCCGCCATCTTCTGGTGGTGGTATTTCTACGACGCCTATGCGCCGGGCATCTTCGTGCGCGGCGGTCTGATTGCCGCCTCGGGCGGTTTCATCGCGATCGCCATGGCGATCGGCATGTCGCTGTGGCGTGCCCGCGAGGCGACGAAGGTCGCGACCTATGGCTCCGCGCGCTGGGCCGAAAGGAGCGAGGTGCAGGCGGCAGGCCTGCTTGCCCCCGACGGCGTGGTGCTGGGGTGCTTTGGATCTCACTATCTGCGCCACGATGGGCCCGAGCATGTGCTTTGCTTTGCGCCGACGCGCTCGGGGAAGGGTGTCGGCCTTGTCGTGCCATCGTTGCTGACCTGGCCTGGCTCGGCGATCGTCCATGACATCAAGGGCGAGAACTGGAGCCTCACTGCCGGTTTCCGCGCCCGCCACGGACGGGTGCTGCTGTTTGATCCGACAAACGCCAGGTCGGACGCATACAACCCTTTGCTCGAGGTTCGTCGCGGTGAATGGGAGGTCCGCGACGTCCAAAACATCGCTGACATCCTTGTCGACCCGGAAGGCTCGCTTGAACGGCGCAATCATTGGGAAAAGACGAGCCACGCGCTCTTGGTCGGCGCGATCCTGCATGTGCTCTATGCCGGGCCGGATAAGACACTGGCCGGCGTCGCGGCGTTCCTGTCCGATCCGAAGCGGCCGATCGAATCGACCTTGTCAGCCATGATGACGACGCCGCATCTGGGGGAGGGCGGCCCGCACCCGGTGATCGCGAGCGCCGCCCGGGAACTTCTGAACAAATCCGACAACGAACGTTCCGGCGTGCTTTCGACCGCGATGTCCTTCCTCGGGCTCTATCGCGATCCGGTGGTGGCGGAGGTGACCCGCGCTTGCGGCTGGCGCATTGCCGACCTGGTCGCCGAGGCTCGTCCAGCGACGCTCTATCTCGTCGTGCCGCCGTCCGACATCAGTCGCACCAAACCGCTGATCCGTCTCATCCTCAACCAGATCGGCCGCCGTCTGACCGAGGATCTGCACGCCAGGACGAATCGCCATCGATTGCTTCTGATGCTTGACGAATTCCCGGCGCTCGGAAGGCTCGACTTCTTCGAGTCGGCGCTCGCTTTCATGGCCGGCTACGGGTTGAAAAGCTTCCTGATCGCGCAGTCCCTCAACCAGATCGAGAAGGCCTACGGGCCGAACAATTCGATACTGGACAACTGCCATGTGCGCGTCAGCTTCGCGACCAACGACGAGCGCACTGCCAAGCGCGTGTCGGATGCCCTGGGCACGGCAACCGAGCTGAAGGCGATGAAGAACTATGCCGGTCACCGGCTCTCGCCATGGCTCGGTCATCTCATGGTTTCGCGCTCGGAGACGGCGCGACCATTGCTGACGCCCGGCGAGATCATGCAATTGCCGGCTGGCGATGAGATCGTCATGCTGGCCGGCACGCCGCCGATCCGGGCGAAGAAGGCGCGCTATTTCGAAGACCGGCGATTGCGGGAGCGCATTCTGCCGCCACCGCCTGTCACGGATCGAGCCGAGCCGGAGCCTGACGATTGGACGGCGCTTCCATTGCCGCTTCCGCCACCGGATACGGGAGCCGCAACTGTCATGGCGAAAACCCAGCAGGAATCGACCGAGTCCGAGCTGCGACGTCAGCCCGAACTCGATCCCCTTCTCGGGGCTGTGGCGGAGCCACCGCTCGTCAACGAATTCGAGATCGACGCGCCTGACGAGGCCGATGATCTGGCTGCGAGCAGCAGCCGGATGGCTCGCCTTGTTCGGGGCGTGGCGCGTCAGATCGCGCTCGATCCGGACGACGGCATGGGGCTGTGACGACTGTGGCGGCAAGCAAGAAAAAGGTGCAGATTTCCGTCTATCTTGATCCTGCAGTGATGGCGGCGCTCCTCGAATATGCCGCCCGGCGCGATCGCTCGCAGTCGCTCATCGCTGAAGCGGCGATCGCCTCTTTCCTCTCTCCGGATGCCGACGCGCAACGCGAGGCGGCGATCTCCAAGCGTCTCGACCGGATCGACCGCCGGATCGCGCGGCTGGAGCGCGATGTCGGCATCTCGGTCGAAACGCACGCGGTATTCATCCGCTTCTGGCTGGCCACCACTCCGGCGCTGCCTGAGCCGATGGCCCAGGCAGCGCGCGCCAAGGCAAGCGAGCGTTATGAAGCTTTCGTTTCCGCGCTTGGCAGGCGCCTAGCCAAAGGACCGAATTTGCGGCAGGAGCTTCCCGACGACGTCGAGCCTTCCCGCGATCCGGAACAAACGTGATCTGAAGGGGTGTTGGCGGACCGTGGCGCCGCCCGAGCTCGCGCGGCGCCTCCAATCCTGCTGATGCCAGCGCCTTCGGCCGCCGAGCGCTGGTCAGTTGGCGGCACCGCACAACTGCGACGTCGTCAATCCTGGCGGCACGTTTTCCGTGGGACCAAATCCGTACTTCGCCATGATGGTGGCAATCGTGCCGTTCGACATGACTTTTGCAAGGCCCTGATTGTAAAGGTCGCGCAGGTCGCCATCATCCTTCCTGAACGCGATCGCGATGTAGCTGATCGACTTCTCGTCGGTCGTGAATGGGTTGGCCCGCTCCAGATCGGGGCTCTTTTTGCCGGCCAGCAGCCCGATCACCGTCGGGGAAGAGAATACCGCGGCGTCGATGCGGCCGGCGCGCAGTGCCGCGATGTTGGTCTCGATGTCGGGAAACTGCAGGATGCGATCCCCAGGGACGCCCTCGGCGACGGCGTTCTGGATGACGTTGCTGCCGCGGCCGCCGCCCATGATCGTGTCGGATTTCTTGGCAAGATCCGCATAGCTATGGATCGCCTTGGGGTTGCCGGCGAGTACGATCGCCGCGTCGTCCGACCTCAGGTCAGGAGCACCGAAGGCGACCTGCTGACATCGCGGCGGTGTTATCGACAGGCCGGACGCCACGGCGTCGAAACGCCCGGCCATCAAGCCAGGGATCAACGCACCGAACTCGGTGACCTCGAAGTCGATCTGCTTGACCCCGAGATCGGCGAACGCAGCTTTCAGCAGGTCCGGGTGCCAGCCGAGCAACTCGCCGGTTCCTTCCTTCTTGTAGCCCCATGGCGAACGGTTGTGGATGCCGATGACGATCCGTCCGTCCTTCAAGACGCGTTCTTTTGTCGTCTCCGCCGCGGCCGGCAACACAGATCCAACAACCGCGGCATAGACGATGCAGGCAAGGCCAATGGCGGCCGATCGGGCTCGAAATTTCATCGTGCAGTCCTCCCAAGAGATTGAGTTGCGCGCAGGCGTTCCGCCTCAGCCGCTCAACGCTACGTTGACGAGCGCCAAGTCGTCAATATAGATGTACAAAATATGTACATAATATTGCGAGCGCAGTAATGAGAGGCGCTCTCGCTCGTAGCGCGAGGGCATTACATTTGTGCGTGAATGGCGGTCGAGTTGACGCCGCCCCCCAATCTCGCTTCCAGCCGCCGGGCGCGATGACCGACGCAGAATACCCGGCCGATCAGATAGGCAAGACTTCCGAGCGCTTGACCTGGCCGAGGGCGAAGCTGCTTTCGATGGAAGCGATGTTGTCCAGCCGCGTCAGCTTGTCCTTGATGAACCGCTCATAAGCCTCGAGGTCGCGCACCACGATGCGCATCAGGTAGTCGCGCTGGCCGGTCATCAGATAACAGTCGACAACTTCCGGCCAGCGCAGCACGGCTTGCGAGAAGCGGTCGAGATCGTCTTCGCGTTGCCGTTCAAGCTTGATCGACGCGAAAGCACTGATCGGCAAGCCGAGCTTCTTCTGGTCGACGACCACGGTGTAGCCCTTGATGACGCCGGCGCTCTCCAGCAGCCTGACGCGCCGCGCGCAAGGCGAGGGCGACAGACCGACGGCTTCGGCGAGGTCGTTCGTCGTCGCCTTGGCGTTTTTCTGCAGCGCGGCGATGATCTTCAGGTCGATTGCGTCAAGCGCCGGCTTTGGCATGTTTCCCTCGACTGCACGTGATTATTGGCCGGATCAGCCAATATCATCGATCGCTGCGCGCAAGAATAGTCACATTCGGAAGATCGAGGCAGCTATCGTTGAGCCGCGATTTCACAGGAGCCGACGATGACGATCCTTTCCGAGCTTGAGCGCAAGGTTCTCTGGCTGGCTGTGTGGATGATCCATCACGCCAATCATGTCCGAGGGGCGGAGGACGGCCTCAAGGTCGGGGGCCACCAGGCATCGTCGGCGTCCGCCTCGACCTTGATGACGGCGCTCTATTTCCAGATTCTGAGGCCGCAGGACCGCGTTGCCGTCAAGCCGCATGCGAGCCCCGTTTTTCATGCCATCCAGTATCTGTTTGGTAAGCAGACGCTCGAGCAGCTGCAGAATTTTCGTGGCTATCACGGCGCGCAGTCCTATCCGTCCCGAACCAAGGATATCGACGATGTCGATTTCTCGACCGGGTCGGTTGGACTGGGCGTGGCGCAGACCCTGTTCTCCTCCCTGGTCCAGGATTATGTCAGGGCAAAAGGCTGGAACACGGACCGGCCGGAGGGCCGGATGGTCGCCCTCCTCGGCGACGCCGAAATGGATGAAGGCAATATCTTCGAGGCGCTTCTCGAAGGCTGGAAGCACGGCCTGCGCAACACATGGTGGGTCGTCGACTACAACAGGCAGAGCCTCGACGCGGTGGTGCGCGAAGGCCTGTGGCAGCGTTTCGAATCCATTTTTCGCAACTTCGGCTGGGATGTGGTGATCCTTAAGCATGGAACATTGCAACAGGCCGCCTTCGAGGAAGAGGGCGGCGAAAAGCTGCGGGCCTGGATCGATGCATGCCCCAATCAGCTCTATTCCGCGCTGACCTTCCAGGGCGGGGCTGCATGGCGCAGGCGCCTGCTGGACGATCTGGGCGATCAGGGCCCGGTCACGCGTCTGATCGAGACGCGCAGCGACGAAGAGCTTGCCGCCCTGATGGCAAATCTCGGCGGCCACGATCTGGCGAGGATCATCGATGCCTTCGAGGAAGCGCGCGGGCATGATCGCCCGACCTGTTTCATCGCCTATACGATCAAGGGCTTCGGCCTCCCGCTGGCCGGCCACAAAGACAATCACGCCGGACTGATGACACCGGCGCAAATGGAAACTCTGCGACAGAGCATGAATGTCCGCGGGGGGCGTGAATGGGACCTGTTCGAGGGCCTCGCATACGATGAGACCGCGATCCGGTCCTATCTCACATCGGTTCCTTTCGCGCAGGCGGTCCCGCGTCGCCACCAAGCCCCTGCTGTTCCGGTGCCAGCGCGGATCGGCTTCAGCGCCCAGGCCTCGATGTCGACACAACAGGGTTTCGGGCTTTTGATGCACGAGATCGCCAAGTCGGACAGCGACTTTGCCAAGCATGTCGTTACCACGTCCCCCGACGTCACGGTGTCGACCAATCTCGGGGCATGGGTCAACAGGCGGGGTCTGTTCGCGCGCGCCGGGCAGGCGGACGTGTTCCGTGAAGAACGCATCCCCTCCACCTTCAACTGGACCTTTTCGCCGTCGGGACAGCATTTTGAACTGGGCATCTCGGAGATGAACCTCTTCACGATGCTTTCGGCGCTGGGCTTGTCGCACTCGCTTCACGGGGAGCGCCTGCTTCCGGTCGGAACGCTCTACGATCCGTTCATCGAGCGCGGCCTCGATGCGCTCAACTATGCCTGCTACCAGGACGCCCGCTTTGTTCTGGCGGCGACGCCCTCAGGCGTGACGCTGGCGCCCGAAGGCGGAGCGCATCAGTCGATCGCCACGCCGTTGATCGGCATGGCGCAGGACGGCCTGGCGACGTTCGAGCCGGCCTATGCCGACGAGCTGGCAGTCATCCTGCGTTGGGCATTCGACTACATCCAGCGTTCGGGGGAGGGCGAGCCCGACGCCCACACCTGGCTGCGCGATCAGACCGGAGGTTCGGTTTACCTCAGGCTCTCGACGCGATCTATAGAACAGCCGGTCCGGCGGATGGAGGACCAGCTGGCGCGCGACATCGTCGATGGCGCCTACTGGTTGCGCAAACCCGGGCCGAACGCCGACGTGGTGATCGCCTATTCGGGGGCTGTCGCGCCGGAGGCGGTACAGGCACTGGGGTTGATGGCCGGAGATCGGCGCGATGTCGGCCTTCTGGCCGTGACCTCGGCCGATCGGCTGAACGCCGGATGGTCAGCCGCCGCCCGGGCGCGCCAGTATGGCCATCCGCGCGCCTCCAGTCATGTCGAGCGCCTGTTGGCCGGTCTCCCGGCCTCATGCGCCATCGTGACGGTGTTGGACGGGCACCCCGCGACCCTGGCCTGGCTGGGATCGGTGCATGGTCATCGCACGCGTGCCCTGGGCGTCGAGCATTTCGGCCAGACCGGTACGATCGCGGATCTCTACCGGCATTACGGTATCGATGCGCAAGGTATCATGGCTGCGGCGCAGTCGGTTTCGGCCGGCAGGCCGCTGCGGCACCTTGACTCCGCCGCATGACGATCGATCACGCATCCCCTCCCGGCCGGCTCGTTCGATAAAAAGCCGTCAATACCGGAATTCCTTGAGGGCAGGTGTCAGCCGTCGGCGCCATCCTCCTCCGCTGCGAGAAAGCGCGGGGGAGATGAAAATGGCTGGCGCCGGCGATCTTATGAGCCATGAAACGCTGCGGCCGTCGATGGGGACGGGAGCGGCGATTGCGCATCACGGCGAACTCATCCAGGGCGTCTTCAAGGATGATGGCGGGCGCCTTCATCGCGGGCTCGTCACGCTGCCGATCGCCGGTTTGAGGTCCGAGGCGACCTTTGCCAAGAGCGACGGCAATGCGGTCTTTGTCCACCCCGATCACAAGGTCAAGGCGTCGGCAGCCGCGCGGCTCACGCTCGATTTCTTGAACGTCGCCGGCGGTGGCGAGCTGTCGCTTCAAAGCTCGATTCCCGTGGGGCACGGCTACGGCTCATCGACCGCGGACGTCGTCGCTTCCATTCGCGCAGTCGCCGCGGCCTTCAAGGTCCAGTTGCGGCCCTCGAGCATCGGGCGTCTGGCCGTTGCCGCCGAGCGCGCCAGTGACGCGATCGCCTTCGACGACCACGCGGTCCTGTTCGCGCAACGCGAAGGCACGGTGATCGAGAATTTCGGAGGCTCCCTGCCGCCGCTGCTTCTGGTCGGGTTCAAGGCATGCGGTGGCGTCCCGGTCGACACATTGCAGCTGCCGCCCGCGCGCTACGACAGTGCCGAAATCCAGGAATTCGGCGTGCTTCGGGCGCTGGTGGCGCGGGCGGTTCGTCTTCAGGATCCATATCTTCTCGGAGGCGCCGCCTCGGCCAGTGCCTTGATCAGTCAACGGCACTTGCCGAAACAGGGCTTCGACGAGATCGCCGAAATCGCCAGGCGGGCCGGGGCGTGCGGGGTGCAAGTCGCCCATAGCGGCTCGTTGTTCGGTCTGATTTTCGATCTTTTCGCATCGAATCTGAAGCGACGGGCGGCCCTGGTCGCACAGCAGATAAGACGCGCCGGCTTCAAGGATGTCGAGGTCCATCTGGTCAACGCGGAGGGCTGGACATGGTGAGCCTCGACGTTGACTATTTCAGGGACCTTGAAACCCCTCGGCTTGCGCTCCTGGCGCCAAATTTAGTGGCGGCCGCCTTTCCGCTGATGAAGCTGATGCCGGCCCGCTACATCCTGGATCGGGCGGCGTCGAATGGCGAACTGAAGGCAGGCTCCCACATTGTCGAGACGACGTCCGGCACGTTCGGCATGGCGGTGGCGCTGCTCGCAGCGGCACGTGACTATCGCCTGACCCTCGTCACCGCTTCAACACTGATCGATGCCAAATACAAAGCCCGCCTGGAGCGCATCGGCGCCACGGTCATCGCGCTTGACGATGCGCGCGGCGACGGGAATCAGCCTGGCCGGCTTGAGCGCCTGCAGGAAATCCTGGCCAAGGAGCCGGACGGCTTCTGGACCCGCCAATACGACAGTCCCGGTAACTGGCTCGCCTATGCGCGGCTGGCTGAATTTTTCATCCGGGCAGTGGGCAGGGTTGACTGCCTGGTCGGCTGCGTCGGTACGGGCGGCTCGCTATGCGGCACAGCGTCCTTTCTGCGAACGGTGTTTCCCCATCTGACGGTATTCGCCGTCGATACCCATCGCAGCATTCTGTTCGGGCAGCCCGTCGGCAAACGCATGCTGCGGGGCTTGGGCAACAGCGTCCTGCCGAAAAACGTAAGACATGAACTTGTCGACGAGATCCATTGGGTCGGCGCCTATCCGGCGTATATGGCCGCGCACCGCTTGCTGCGCGAGCAGGGAATCTTCATGGGGCCGACCAGCGGCGCCGCCGCGTTGGTGGCGCAATGGGTTGCAACCACGCTTCCGGACGCGCAGGTCGCGGTCATCATGCCTGACGAAGGCCATCGCCATGTCGAGACCGTCTACAATGACGATTGGCTCCGGTCCCTGCCTGGCTGGCCCTGCAAGGAACTGCCTGAGCCGAGGACGCTGACGACAATCGCACCGGCCGCGGAGACGCAATGGACACGCTTCCTTTGGTTGCGTCGCAGTCTCGACGATGTGCTGAAAGCGCAGGCACCGGGTGAGGTGCCGCCGGCTATCGGCGCTGTGGAAAATCTATGAAACGAGATCCAGCCCGCTTCTGTCGAGCCAGCGCCAGGCGTCGTCCGTCGTCTGGAAGATCTGATCGTGTTCGTTCGATCCAGCGGACCGATCGAGGTCCTTGAGACCGCTGGCTGTCACGACGGCCACGACGCGGTCTGTGGCTGCGATGATACCTTGGTCCTTGAGCGTCGAAATGGCGATTAGCGGCGTGACCGACGCCAGTTCGGCAAAGATACCTTCGTCCCGCGCAAGCCGTTCCTGCATCGCGATCAGCCCGTGATTGTTGACGGGGACGGCGTGCCCGCCGGAGTCGCGCAGAGCCTTAAGCGCCTGAAAGGTGCTGCGCGGGGTGCCGATCGAAACGGCAAGGCTGTCGAAGAGCATTTTGCGTTCGCTCAAGGCATCGGCGCCGCTGGCGAGGGCGTCCGCCAAGGACCCGTGCACCTCTGCGGCGACGAGACGGGGCAGCCGCGTGATCGACCCTTGCGCGTACAGCTCGCAAAAGCCGGCCCACACGCCTGACAATGCATCGCCATAGCAAACCGGCAGGACGCACCAGTCCGGCGCAGTCCCATCCGATTGCTCGACGATCTCGTAGGCGATCGTCTTGTAGCCCTCGATGCCGAGTGGATGGCTGCCGACAACTGGACCGTGATAGGGCGAGGCGATGAACCAGTCGTAGCGGGCAGACGCCTGTTCCAGCATGGACCATCGGTCCATTTTGCTGACCAGGGGCAGGACCGTCGCGCCATATTTTCGGATCTGCGCCAGCATCGCGCCGGCGGAGTCCGCGAAAGTGGTGACGACGCATTTGAGCCCGGCTCTAGCCGCGTAAGCCGCCAGCGAAGCGCCGGCGTTTCCCGATGAGGCGGTCGCGACGATCTTCGCGCCGCGTGCGCGCGCCACGCTGACCGCGATGGTCGAGAAGCGGTCCTTGTGCGACCAGGTCGGGTTTCGGCCTTCATCCTTGATTGCAAGATCCGGCACGCCGAGAAACGAGCCGATACGCGGCGCCGCAAGCAAGGGTGTCAAGCCCTCGCCGAGGCTCACGGCATCCGCGGCTGTGCAAGGCAGCATGTGCGCAAAGCGCCATAGCGAGCGCGCGGCAGTGGCGCCGTCCAAAAGGGGAGGGTGCGGGGCGACGTAAACCGGCCGAAGATTTGCCGGCGCGGTGTCTCGGCACCGCGCGCACCCTTTGGAGTCGATGGTGACGTTGGCGGGATAGGCAGCGCCGCATCGGATGCAGGCGAACTCCAGGACCCGGCTTTTGTCCATATCGGGACGGCTGATCTCGCCTGAGGGGTGTGCGGACATGTCGTGCGCGAGGTCGCGAAATGGCCGGCTCGCCATGGCTATTCCTTGTCCAGGAAACGATGAATTCGCTGGTTGTTTCAAACAGCCAACAGCGCCGCTGTCAATGCGGAATGTGCACTATAGTGTGTCGCACCATAGTGCGCGTCGTAGCATCCGTTGTTTGATGAAACTTCGCGGGGTTTTTGGCCTGAACGTGCAGCGGCTTCGGAGAGAGAGAAAACTCTCTCAGGAGCAGTTGTCTTTCGTTTCGGGCCGCACGCGAGCCTATATCAGCAGCGTCGAAGCCGGACGGCGCAACGCCACCCTGGACACAGTCGAAATTTTGGCCAAGGCATTGAATGTCGACCCGCAAGAGTTGGTTTCGGCAAGCCCGGCCAATAAGCGAGCTATTCGGGTGACGAAACCTGCCGCTTCAAAGACGGCCGACTGAAGCCAGCCGGCATCAATGTAGTAATGATCGGATTTTCACTTATCTCACCTTCGTGACAGGTGATTGACTCCTTTAGTGTACATTCGATGCGTGTCCTATTGAAGATTGTATCTGAACACGCATAGGTTGTTCTGCGGGTAGGGCCTGAGTGTAGTCGAGGCTGCCATGGAGAACGAAATTGTTGTTGACCTCTTTGCGGCGATCTCGAAGATCGACACTGCGCTCTCGGCTGATGCAATCCTTCAAGAGTTCCGCTCAGCCCTGGCACGCTACGGATTGCGCAGTTTTCTGATCACCGGCCTGCCCGTGCCGCACGATACAGACTGGCAGCGGGAAATCCTGGGCGATGGCTGGCCTCTCGACTGGTATCGTCGCTACGTGTCCGAGGATCACTTTTTGCACGATCCTTGCGTTGCGCAGTGCCGGCACTCGCCAGAGCCCTTCCTGTGGCGCGAGCTTCCCGCCGCAAAGCTGTCGACACGCGCGAAGCTGGTGATGGACGAGGCAGCTGAATTCGGGATGAGAGAAGGTATCTGTGTCCCCATACACGTGCCTCTTTCGGGTCCCAGTGTCGTCACCGCGGCGAGCGACGGGATGGAAGTTGCGCCACGCGAAATGCCCGTTATCGAGACGCTTTGCGTGCACACTTTTCGGAGCCTCTCGGCGCTGGGAACGCCGGGCGATGGCGATGAGCCCATGCCTTTGACGGCGCGTGAGCGCGAACTTCTGGAGTGGAGCGCACAAGGCAAGTCCACCGACGACATCGCTTGTATCCTGGGCGTCACCAGGAACACGGTCGAAAGCCATCAGCGCAACATTCGAGGAAAGCTCGACGCGATAAACGTGTCCCATGCCATCGTCAAGGCGCTGCGACGGCAGGAAATCCAGATTTAGCAATACCTGAATACCGTCATACGTACCGCAAGTCCGTTTTCCTACGACCCTGCGCCTGGAGGCGTCATGGTTCGTATGCATTTGGTCACCTGGGATAACAGGAAGCACTACAGGAAAGTTCTGGAACGCTACTTTCGCATAAGGTACGACATTTACGTCAAGCAGAGGCGGTGGCGCGCCGTCGCCCGGCCCATCAACATCGAGATCGACGCCTTCGACAACGAGCATGCGCTTTATGTCCTGGCGCTTGACACCAACGGCAAGATCGTCGGCGGCTCCCGTCTCGTGCCGACGCTGGAGCCGCATCTGATGAGCGAGGTCTTCCCGGTTCTCGCCGGCGGCAGGCCGCCGAGAGCGGCTGATATTTTCGAATGGACGCGTTTCTTCGTCGATCCATCCCTTCGCACGCACGGCGCCTCGTCGCCGATCGCCGGCTTCGTTCTCTGTGGTCTGCTCGAGACTGCTCAAAGGCTGGGGATTCGACAGATCAGCGTGGTATGCGAAACATTCTGGCCAAAACGCCTGCGCGCGCTTGGATGGACGCTCGCCGAACTCGGCGACGTTCTCGAGCATCCGGACGGCGACATTATAGCGCTGCTGATTGACGTCACGCCTAAGGCTATTGAGCAGACGCGGCGCGCTTATGGCATAACCGGTGTTATACTTGCGGAGATACCCACCGCCACCTGAAGTTCCCCAGCAGTAGGCCGCCAATCGATCGCGAATTGTAGAACTATCCGACAACCACTTTGGGGCCGTTTCCAGCCCGTCCGGTTATGGACGAGCTTGGCGATAACCTGACACTCTCCAACGGCTTTCAACGAATCTTGGAACAGCTACGGTTGGCTTCGCCGGCAGAAGCGAGTGCATTGTTTGCGCGCTATTAACGCTGGCGCAATCATCCCGTTCTAGAGAGCTTGCCGCAAGGCGTTACGGCTATCCCCTTATCTTCGCCTCCGGTATGAGCCTGGGATGGTTTTCCCACCAGTACAACGAAGCGACCTCCGGTCTGGAGGCCCTCAGACGTACCGTCCTTAGCGCCTGCCTCCACTCCACGATATGTGTAGCGAGTGCAGCCGAACTGAACGGGGGCGATGGCCCTCGATACTACTTGGGTCCGGGCGGAAAGCTCTATTAGGTCACCAGCCCCTTATTCGCGCCATACGGGGCATCACGGCTACCGGGCATTCTTGACTGCTGCTGGGGCCTTCCCTGGCGCCGCTGCTAGCGATAGCCTCTAGCGCTGCAAGTAAAGCCGGACACCAATCCCACAAGTTGAAGCACCTGATGCCGTTTACGCCGCTTTAAAGCCGGAGGAATGATTGACCCCTGATGCCTGCCCATTCTGCACCAGCACAGAAGTTAGGCCCCATATCAGGCGAGACATGCGTGTAGTCATTGTCTGCGATGAATGCGGAGCGTCAGGGCCGATATGCATTGATCAGGACGCAGCCGCTGAAAGCTGGAATAGCCGTCCTTGGAAAGGCAACCAGCGGCCTGCATCATCGAGCCATCGGTAGACACCAAAAACATATTTAAGTTTTATTGGATTGAATGATCAGGCAATGTAATATTCCTCCTCAAACGGCGAATGTGTGTCGCATGGGGAGGCACTATAGTGACTAATGTGACGACCGAGCTTCGCGTTCCAGCGGCGCAGTACATTCGCATGTCAACAGAGCACCAGCGCTATTCTCTTGAAAACCAGATCGCTGCCATTGCGGAGTATGCTGAGACACGGGGCTTCGCTATTGTCCAGACCTATTCCGATGCCGGTAAGAGCGGCTTGAGCTTGAAAGGGAGAGAGGGACTCAAGCAGTTGTTGGGCGACGTGGTGACTGGCAGGCGCAGTTATTCGGCAGTTTTGGTTCTGGACGTTAGCCGGTGGGGCCGCTTTCAGGATGCTGATCAATCCGCACATTATGAGTTCCTGTGTCGAGATGCAGGGGTTGCGGTGGAATACTGCGGCGAGCCGTTCGAGAACGACGGCAGTATGGTTTCGTCAATCGTGAAGAATCTAAAGCGGGTGATGGCGGGCGAGTTCAGCCGTGAGCTCTCGGCCAAAGTCTCAAGGGCGCAGAAGCAGCAGGCCAGCCTTGGATTTAAGCAAGGCGGCCAAATGCCTTATGGAACAAGACGAATGCTCGTTAGCAAAGATCGGGAACCTCGATTTCTCCTCGGACCGGGCGAACAAAAGGGGCTAGACACCGATCGTGTTGTCTTTGTGCCGGGCCCAGGCGAGGAGATCGGGATCGTCCGACGCATTTTCCGGATGTTCGTTGACCAAAGACGAAGCATGAGCAGCATTGCGAAAAAGCTAAACGAGGAAGGTGTGCCTTCAACAGACGGTTGGCGGTGGACATTGGGGCGGGTCAGAACCGTTCTGAAAAGCGAGTTGATGATCGGATATTATGTCTTCAACCGAACCACAGGGCGATTGAGAGGGCCGTCTCGACCAAATCCTCCGAACCTATGGGTCAGAACACGGGTCATGGAGCCGATTGTGGACTCAAGACAGTTCGCAAAGGCCCAACGGGAGATGGGGTACAAGCGCGGGTACGGCTATGCGAAGTCTGACATGGTCAAAGGCCTTCGTCGGCTTTTGCGAGAAAAAAAGAAGCTCTCTTCGGACATCATTGACGTCTGCACCTACACGCCTTGCGCACGATCTTATGGAGAGCGTTTTGGAGGCCTACGGGCTGCCTACGCCATCGTGGGCTACGAGTGCCGCTGGCGGCCTGGGCCGCGTCGCAGATTTTCGGATGAGGAGCTCCTTGATGGCATCCGGCGGCTACACACTGCGTTCGGCCATGTTACCATTGCGCTCATCAATGCCGACCCAGACCTACCACGGGCTTTCGTCTTCATGCGGAGATTTGGCACGATGACTAGAGCCTATGGGCTGGCAGGCTTTCCAACTACTAAGGCAGAGGCATGTTCTGCCGCGCGAAAGAGGGCTAGCCCGCGCCTTCGAGAGGGATTGCGATACGAACCGTCCAGGCCGCGCAGCGAACGAACCAGATAGCCCGCGAGGGTAGCAACGCCTGTGAACATTGATTCACCTCGGACGATACAGTCGCTAGATGTTCTTCTTGGCAAGCGGAAGATCGGCACGATTGTGCGCAGCCCCGTCTATGCCTTCAACTTTACGCAGCAATATCGGGAAGCGGGCGGTTTTCCAATTCTCAGCCTCTCGTTTAGGTCAGCAAATGGCGAACTCGGGAAAGACCCGAAGCCGCTTGCGGGCATCCTACCCGCGTTCTTCGCCAATCTCCTGCCCGAGGGTAAGCTGCGCGAAGCAATGGAGAAGCATCACCAGGGCAGCGTAAGGCGACGCAATGACTTCGATCTCTTGGCGGTGCTTGGTGCCGATGTTTCCGGGGCAGTGCAAGCCTTGCCCAGTGATGGTCCTGTCGTGAACGAAAAGCCCAAAGCCCATTTCTCTCTGGCCGGAATGCAAATGAAGCTGTCCGTTGCCAAAAAGGGGGGAGAAGGAGGCGCCTTTACCCTGCCGAAGGACGGCGAACTGGGTCAGTACATCGCAAAATTTCCACCCGAGACGTTTCCGGGGGTTTCGGAGAATGAGTTTGCCAATCTGGCCCTTGCCGCAGCTATCGGCATGGATGTGCCTGACCGCGAGTTGGTCGAGAGGTCCGACCTGCAGAACGTTCCCGAGGAACTCAACCCCCAATCCGGGGGACCGCTTCTTCTGGTCAGACGCTTTGATCGAGGCGCGAACGGCCAAAGGATCCACATTGAGGATTTCGCTCAAGTCTTCGGCGTCCCTCCCTCGCGCAAATATGACGGCGCTGCCTTTCACCAAATCGCGGCTGTCTTGAACGAGGCTGTGTCCCCTAGTGCGGCTCTCGAATTCGTCCGTCGCTTAACTTTGGCAGCTTTGACCGGCAATGGTGACATGCATCTGAAGAATTGGTCGCTGATCTATCCTGGAGGTGGCGATAGACCGGCTCTTGCCCCGATCTACGATGTGCTATCGACCGTTCCCTACATCCCAACCGACGCCATGGCGCTCTCCCTCGGTCGGCAGCGGTCGTTCAAGGCGCTTACGGCGTCGCGGTGGAAAGCGTTCGCAAACCGCGCCAGGCTGCCCGAGGCCGCCGTGCTTGAAGCGGTTGTTGAGACAGTCGCACTGGTCAACCAGCATTGGTGGCGTTTGCCGGAGCGCGAGATAGTCCCTGCAACGATCCTGGAACGCATCGACGAGCACATTAAGGTCATGACTCCGACTTTGACCACCCGCGACGGAAAGTGACTCCGATCCTGGCTAACTGCCATAGTGGCCCCGATGAGACACCCCGCGCCTGGTCGTCACAGACGGACAAGGCATCCCGGCTGTCCTCAAGGGACAAGCCGGCGGAGCGGAGGAGACTAAGAGGCAGCTAGAGGCACCTATCATGGTCTACCCCCGGATGCCCGGCTACTCCATGTCCGGCACGTCGCCACCCACAAAGAGCGTCGTGGGCTCCCCGTATTCCCCAAGCGATGGGTTGGCCTCACGCGACCCGCAATGACGTCGCCCTTGTGTGTGGCAACAAACTTGTCGGCGATGGCATCGAGGGCGGCCTCCTGCCGGCTGTCGAGTCTGACAATATGGTCCATGTCGTTTGCCTCCGAGAACAGTGAACAAAAACGGAACAAAATTGTCAAGGCCGAATTGACTCCGCAAGGAATGCGTTCCTATTTGGAGGGCGGTGGGGCGGTCGCTCGCTACTGAGAGGAGAGCCGCTATGGGCAGACGAACGAGCCGGTATGACAGACTGTTTAAGAGCAATGCCGAGGCGATCATTCGGGATGGGCTTCGCCTCCGCGAGACAGTGCTTGCAGCGCAACTTCATCTGAAAGCGAGCGGTTCACTGTTCTGGCAATTGAATGGCCTCACCGATAAACTGCATGATAGCTGAGCAGGAACCCGACTTCAGGGCGGCAGGGCTGGGCCTATTGCCGCTGCCCGAGGATTACTCCACCCGGAAGTGACCTCCTATGGACAGCGTTGGGCGAGCCGCAAAAGCAAACCTGCTGCTCATCGTGGAGTGCGGCCACTGTTATCATGTGGGCCGCTTCCGGGCTAACGATGTGGCAAAGGTGGTGGGATGGAACAAACCGGTGGAAACCATCAACGTCAAATGCAAGCGGTGCAGCCGAAAGGACGCTACCGTGCGGACTCAGTTCAATATCAGGACCATCCGGGCCACGCAGGTTGAATCAGCGTCCCCGAGGCCCTCTGCGACACCGTACGAGACGCGCAAACGCGCGTCGCTGAAGCCAGAGAGCAGCTGAAGAAGATTAAGGCTGGCGCGTGAGGCTTCAGACCCGGCGCGTCCGGAATGCAATGCTCGCTTGACGCCCATTCGTCGGGCGCTACATTGCCTCGCGGCGGTCCTATCGGACGCCAGCGGCCGGCGCTCATCAAAACCCCAAGGTCCCCCCGCCTACTGAGCGCCGGCCGATCTTTTTCGATCAGCTCCCGAGATAGGCGCGGCATATCGCGTCCCAGTCCGCGGCCGGCGGTCTGCTTGGCGAAAGGCTGCCTTTCTCGGTATCAAACCGACATTTGAATCCTTCTGAGCACCGCATTAGATTCGACTGGTTAAAATTGTAGCTATTGGGAGGTAGCTATGATCGAAAGCCGTACAGACGTCGCGCGTGCGATGATAGACGCCAGCTTCGTCTCGCAGCGTCGCTCTTTAAGTGACATCGCCTCAATTCGTCGCGATCTAGACCAATCCCGCCGTGCAATCGCAGCATCACGCGACCTTCTAAAGCGGTTACGCCAGCGCAAGGCGGACGAGGCGCCCAGGGAGGCTGAGAAGCACCGAGTGTCCGCGTTCCATGCAGACATTGTCCGGTCTGTATTTCGAAATTTGGTCTCGGAAACTGACGTGCCCGAGTGTGAATGGCGCAACCTGGCTAGGAGCCTCATCTTCGAGCTCACCGGGTGCGAGTGCGTTGACGCAGTCTTGCTGCATTGGGTCATTAGAAAGTAACGGACGGAACAATCGCCACGCCGCTTTATTCGGGGCGCATCATTTTTGTGGTATGATTCATCCTATGGGGAAGAAGGCCAAGCACAAAGCAAAGTAGGTGACTGAAATCCCGATGGAGAGGCGAGCTTGAAAACGGAAGCCGCCTACTATGCACGCAAGTGCGGTATCACGACAGATGAAGCCGCCAAGATCTTTCGGAAGCCCACGCGCCAAAGCTCACCATCGTCCCAAAAGAACGCCAGCCATCGGGGTCCACAAAGGAAAAGCCCCGGTGCTTTGGTCAGCACCGGGGCTTTTGACACGTACGAGCTACTCGGCATGTCGGCATGTACGACGTAGCAGTAGGCCCGGCGGTTGAGGGGGGCTCATCGCCGAGCCCTGACTGGCGGGGGGGGTAAGGGGGGACATCGCCAGCTTACACGAAGCTAGCATTGTCGTTGCTGGCGCGGCATCATTCAAACAGAGGAGGCGTCTCGGCCTGCTCAAGCACGCCTACCCTGCCGGACAGTTGCAGTGGGCCCGCTTCACTGGCGACGAAGCGGGCCCGGTCAGGTCTTGGGGGACCTGACCGGCAGCAGGGGAGCTGCCGCTTTCGAACCTGCCAAGACATGCCAAGTTCCCATATAGCGCACCAAAAAGCCCGCAGGCCGGAGCCAGGCGGGCAGTTCACAGAGTGGAGGCCGCCCGGAGTAGGCGGCTGCTCCCGAACCTTTGTCTCTGACATATGTTCCGGCACCGGGCCGCTTAGGCCCGCGCTCCCACAGGAGGGCGCGAGCCGGCCAGCAGCGCGAAAAGCACCGGACCCGCTGTTCGCCGGCACTTGCGCCTAACGGGGCTGTTCCCGACCGAACACTAAAATGCCCACCGGCCGGAGCCAGCGGGCAGGCTATGCAACGGAGTAAGCCGGGCCGGCTCCCGAACTTCGGTCTCTGACACCGTTCCGGCTACCTTGAAAGCTTCCGCAATCGCGGACTTGCAGAAATTTCGCGTTAGCGGATTGTGGTCGCTTGGTGAGCCGAGGGCTCTGGGGCGCTGGCACGCTCTCCGATGAGGACCATGCGTCCGTGGCCTCGAGAAAGTTCAGGACGCTAAGCATCAAACTGACGATGGCACATCATCAAAATGGCGGACGACTTATCTCGTCGCCCGTGAAAAGCTTGTCACAACAGTTGGGAGGGGAATTGGCCGGTGAAGGATCGAGTGAATGGACCACTTCGGCATTGTTCGGACGCGCGAGATTGCTAAATGCATAGGCGTCGCAAGAGAGCCCAAGTCGCCTAAAGGGTGGCGTTCAGCGTTAGCAACGATGGAAACCGAGCGAAGCGCCAAGACGGCTATCCTCAGACAATTGCGGACATGCTCGGAATGGCTCGTTCGGGACGATCAAGCCTCGATGTGCGATGAGATCGACTGCTCGGCTCTTCTGTTGAGGCGAAGCAGCGTTGGAGAGCCGCAACCTGATTGGACCGACCTTGATAGGTGGTTGGGATGATGCTGAA
Source organism: Mesorhizobium sp. ES1-3 (assembly GCF_020164795.1). Lineage (NCBI taxonomy): Bacteria > Pseudomonadati > Pseudomonadota > Alphaproteobacteria > Hyphomicrobiales > Phyllobacteriaceae > Mesorhizobium > Mesorhizobium sp. ES1-3. The sequence goes on along the minus strand of NZ_JAIUGW010000035.1, from coordinate 14,280 downwards.
CCGCCGGGTCTGATTGGCGGCGGCGATTTTGGGAGCGGGATCGCCGTCAGCTAAACCAGAAATACTGCTGGGTTGCCGGATGGGGCGCCATTCCAACAGATCGGCCGTGCAGTTTCGTTTGCCACCTGCGGAAAACCGCGCGAGCGCAAGCCGACATTCTATTGCCTGGCGGACCTATGCCGCGCATGAGCACCGCTGCCTCGTGGTTGGCTGCGTAGGAGCTGGAGCGCTTGGTAATGGATCGCAGCCAGCATCAGGGCACAGTTGCACTATGCTGTTGATTGCCCGGTCGCAACTTGCGCCGGCAACCCGCCAGATGAGGCGGTTTTTATTGGCCGCAATATGCTCGCTGCTCCGGACTGCAAATTCAAATTACTGGATTGGCCAAAAGAGCGGGAGCGGCTCCCCTGTTTAGTGTCAGGCCATTCGGTACGCCATTTACCGTCGACGCCTTGGACTAGAACTTCCGCCTCGTGGCCTTGTTCGGTAGCGCGTATCGCCGCTTTGACCGCAGCTAGAACTGCGGAGCCGTGGGACTCATAAGGATAATCCTGGCCGTCGTAACGGACGTTCCAACGGTCTGCGTTCTTCGCGACATGGTATTTGGCATTCGCCATAAGCGCCGTCCCCAAGGTTCGGCAGCAAGAAAGCATTAACCAACCTCCCCGGCAAGAAAAGCTTTCGCCGGCGAGGGCGCTCGCGAGACACACCCGTCGGGGCCGAGCCGCAAAGTTTCACACGAACTGAGGATTGGAGGCGAATCGCCATTCGCTATCCAACGACTGCCCACACCTTCCTCTGGGCAATCTGCATGCAGCCGCCGCCCTTTTCTGCCTTATAAGCGATAGGTCCTGAGCCGATTGAGATCGGCTTTTGTCGCAGGTGTCGTTGTGCGCACCGATGTGCCGGCGCTCTGCCGCGATTTTCCCAGACCCTCCGCGCGACGTGCGCAGACTACGACTTATCCTGGGCGCTCTGGGTTTTGACCAACCGATCAAGCACGGCGAATCCTGCAGGTCCCGATAGGGTGTAAGATCGAGGTCGGGAGGCACCTTCCTGAGCTTCTCTTGGTCTATCGGCTTCTCGTTGAGCTTCATCAACGACTGATATCTTTGCCAGCGGACGCCTGCGGCCATGACTGCATCGCGCTCGGCACATAGCGCGATTTGATGGGCATGTAGATAGTGCAGCCTAAGTTCATCCAGCAGCGCCTTTTCGATAATTTCATGGGTCAGCAAGAAAGGGGACAGCCTCACTCTTTGACCCTTCCACGGCATCGTGCGTGGCAGGTGACGGTCAATGTAGACCGTGCGTCGATCAATGCTGTAGCCTGCAATGTAAGGGATATCGAAGTCATGGCTGATCTTGACACGACGATGGAGAGCCATGACGACGTCCCCCAACACATTGTCATCCACCTCTTCCGATCTATGGCGAATCTCGGCTTCGCGTTTCATGTGCTCTCCAGTCCGCGAAGGCATCTCAGCTGCCCGTTCCGTCAAGAGTTTCAACTATGTCAGGCTGCTCACATACCCACGGTCTGATCAGGTTCCAGGTGAAGGAAGGCTGCGAGCAAAACGGCCTATCAACCGGCAGCCAGCAGGAGCGGTCATGTCGGCACCGCCAGAAGCTTCGGCAACCGCACCAGATTGTAGGCCGCGGCAGCGAAGGTTGAGGCCCACCCGACGCGGTCACGACCGCGCAACTTCGTCTTCTCCTGCCCGGCGACCGTCTTGATCCAGCCGAACGCCTCTTCGATCCGCTTGCGGATGCGCTGGCTGACGCCATTGCCGCCGTGCCGGGTCGTGCGGCGATCGATAGCGGAACGGCGCCCGTTCGTGTTTTGCGCCACGTGCGGCGTCACCTTCATCGAGCGCAGTAGCCAATCTGCCATCGCTAGTCCGCGAAGCTCTCTTGCTGCTGAAAAAATAGGGTCATTGATGACGCTTTGCGGCGTCTTTCGTTTTATTGAGACCAGCGCGCCGGCCAGTTCGTCGGTGCGGAGTTGTTCGGCGCCGGTGGCGATCACCAGTTCGCCAAGCTGCGGGGCCAGGCGAGGGCTTGGCTATCCAGAGAAGGTGATTCTGTTCGAGAAGCACTTGGCGTCATCCCAAGCCGCGCGTGTGGCGGCCCGACAGTCCGGGTTTGGGTGGGTTGGACCGCCGGGCGTGACCGGCGGGCTAGGCCCTAAGTAGGGCGCCGGGTAGCGTCGACATATCACTCGTGCCGCGCCCTGCGAACGAAGGATGTCGAAGCCGTAGAGTTGGCTATTTTTTCATGGGTCATCCATAATGAATAAGGGCCTTCTCACCCATCTGGCGATTCTCATTCCATGGTGCACGAAGCCGTCGACCGTTGCTCCGCAGACGTATTCGAGAGGCACTAGCCCTTGCGTTTGGGTTAGATACTGCATGCCAAGCAAGTCGGTTTCATCGCTGTGGATCGGGGGTGCGAGTTCGGGCTTCCGGATAAGATCATGCCGAACTGACTAGGCCGGTCCGGCCACCGGGACATCTGAACCGACCAGACCTATTCGCGGCCTAGTCCTGCACAGAAAGAGATCCGAATGAACTTGACGGTGTTTGGAATTGGCTATGTCGGCCTCGTACAGGCGGCGGTGCTTGCCGAAGTTGGCCACCAGGTTGTCTGCGTCGATATCGACGCAAGCAAGGTGGAGCGGCTCAACCAGGGCTTTGTCCCGATCTTCGAGCCAGGCCTTGAAAGCATCGTCAGGGAGAATCACGCCGCTGGCCGCATCAAGTTCACCACCGATGCGGCGGCTGCCGTCAGGCATGGCGAAATCCAGATGATCGCGGTCGGCACGCCGCCCGGCGAGGACGGTTCGGCCGACCTCAAATATGTGCTGGCGGTCGCCGAGACCATCGGCCGCGAGATGGATACCGCCAAGATCGTCGTCGGCAAGTCGACAGTGCCGGTCGGCACCTGCGAAAAGGTGAAGGCCAGGATCGCCGAGACGCTGAAGAAGCGCGGGCGCGAGGATTTGAGCTTCGACGTCGCCTCCAATCCAGAATTCCTCAAGGAGGGCTCCGCCGTCGCCGACTGCATGAAGCCGGATCGCATCATCGTCGGCACCGACAGCGAGGACACCGAGGCGGTGATGCGCGAACTCTACGCGCCCTTCAATCGCAACCACGAGAAGATGATCGTGATGGACGTGCGCAGCGCCGAATTCACGAAATACGCCGCCAATTGCATGCTGGCGACCAAGATCAGCTTCATGAACGAGATGGCGAACCTTGCCGAGCAGCTCGGCGCGGACATCGAGGAGGTGCGCAAAGGCATCGGCAGCGATCCGCGCATCGGCTACCATTTCATCTATCCGGGTCTCGGCTATGGCGGCTCGTGCTTTCCCAAGGATGTCCGTGCCCTGATCAAGACCGCCGAGGGCGTCAAGTTCGACGCCAAGCTGCTGCGCGCCGTCGAGGAGCGCAACAATGACCAGAAATCCGTCCTGTTCGACAAGGTGCACCGCTATTTCAAGGGCAACCTCGAGGGCAAGACCTTCGCGCTGTGGGGCTTGGCCTTCAAGCCCAACACCGACGACATGCGCGAGGCGCCCGCGCGTGTCCTGATGGAAGCGCTCTGGAACGCCGGCGCGACCGTGCAGGCCTATGACCCCGAGGCCATGCAGGAATGCCAGGCCATCTACGGGCTGCGCGACGACCTGATGCTGTGCGGCACCAAGGAAGCGGCATTGCGCGGCGCCGATGCGCTGCTGATCGCCACCGAATGGAAGAGTTTCCGCGCACCGTCCTTCGATGCACTGAAGGATGCACTGACCACGCCGGTCATCTTCGATGGCCGCAACCTCTACGATCCCAAGGTCGTGGCGCGCCACGGCATCGAATATCACTCGATCGGCAGAATGGCGGCATGACGCGACGATTGGAGTTCGGCACCTGCGACGGCCGCGTTGACATGGAGGAAATCCAGTCCTTCTTTCATGGATCTGGCAATCGGGAGTAGGATTAATCTTGGGCGTCGGCCGGTTACCACTCAGTCAGCCAAGCCTGGACAGGCCCGACGAGACCTCTCCTAAGCACTCGGGCGGCAAGGGGCGGCCCGTCAAGGCTTCGATCATTGCGGTACGTAGGCGTAAACGAATTGGCCCTCCTCTAGGAGGTAGTGGGCTTTTTCAGGAAAAGCCGCGCTCGACTTGAACTAACCCCCGAACGGTTGGACATAACCTTCGGGGCCGAGCTCGGCTCCAACCTCGGCGTGTTACGGGCGAGCACCGGCCGGCGAGCGCGATGCTGAAGGCGTTTTTGCTGTGCTATCTCGCGTGCTCTATGTGCAGACCGGCTTCACCGCACTGGTCGATGCTCGTTCGAAACTGGACGAGCGCTTGCCACGCTGGCTGCTCATGTGTCACGACCGCATCCTTCACGACGATTTTTTATATTATCCACGAGTTCATGGTGGTCATGTTGAGCGTTCGTCGGCCGGGCGTTGCCGCTTCCCGCACCTGCGGCTGGCCGGATCCGGGCCATCGAATGGGCTCAGGAAGTCATTCAACGTCGTCTGGTCTTGAATGATCTGCCGGGTCGTGATGGCAACCACGGCCGGCAATTCTGGCGCACGATTGCGGTGAAGTCACTTGGGACCTTTGCCGTGGCCGGAGCAAAGCCGCAGGCGAGAGCATCAGAATTCCCGCAAGCAAGGTCACGCACACTCGCTTCGTTGAACTCACGGACATGCCAGAACCTCCATGATAGATCCTCCTGGTCAGAACCGCACATCCGCGTGGGAAGCTCGGCCAGTGCTCCCGACCGATCGTCATCTGCGAGCATCTGTCCGCCGGCAAGACAGGCTCGCTCAGCGCCGGAACAATCTGGATTCTGCGGTGTTAGGTTCCCCGAAAAGCCGGAAGTGGGTGCACCGAATCGGGTGAACGACACAAATGGACTGGATCGATGAGGGTTGCCCAAGTCGCACCGTTAACAGAAAGCGTTCCCCCAAAATTCTATGGTGGTACCGAGCGGATCGTGTCGTACCTTGCCGAGGAGCTTGTCCGTCGCGGTCATGAGGTCACGCTTTTCGCAAGTGGAGATTCGCACACCTCGGCGGAGCTGATAAAATGCTGCGACCGGGCCTTGAGACTTGATCCGACTGTCCTCGATCCCGTTCCACATCACATCATAATGCTCGATCGCGTTCGACGGGTTGCCGACGAGTTCGACGTCATTCATTTTCACACTGATCTGCTGCAGTTCCAACTGCTCAATACCATCCAAACTCCTGCGCTCACGACGCTGCATGGGCGTCTTGATCTTCCTGACCTGCATCCGTTCTATCAAAGCTTTCCCGACGTGCCGCTCGTGTCGATATCGGAAGAACAACGTCGCCCGATGCCGCCCGTCAACTGGCTCGGGACCGTCTATAATGGGCTACCGCGCGATCTACTGCCGATGACACCGGATCCCTCGGGCGATTATCTGGCGTTTCTCGGCCGTATTTCTCCGGAAAAAGGTCCGGAGACAGCGATCGAGATCGCCACGCGCGCTGGCATGACATTGAAGATCGCGGCCAAAATCGACAAGCAGGACAGGCTATTTTGGGAGAACGAAATCTCGCCCATGATCGCCACACATCCCAACGTGGAATTCCTCGGCGAAATAGATGAACATCATAAGGCTGATTTCCTTGGCAACGCCCGAGCATTGCTTTTTCCAATAAATTGGCCCGAGCCCTTTGGGTTGGTGATGATCGAAGCCATGGCATGCGGCACCCCCGTAATTGCGTTTGATCGAGGCGCGGTATCCGAGGTGATTGACCATGGGGTCTCGGGGTTTGTCGTAACAACTGTCGAGGAGGGAATTGAGGCGATAAGGTCGGCCGGCAATTTGGATCGGCGACGGATCCGGGCTGTTTTCGAAGAACGGTTCTCGGCCGAGCGTATGGCATTCGACTATGTGTCGATTTATAATCGTCTTGTCGCGCTATCATCAGGCGCTGCGATGGCTCGCGCCAGACGCGCTCAAGTGTCAGCTTGAAGTAGAGGTCTCAGCGATGCAATCCGTGAGTGCTGAAGCGATCTCCCATGCACCTTTTCCCGGGGGATCCGGCGTTACCCATCTTGCCCAGCTTTTCGTCCCCTCTCTGCAGGAGCGCCGGCCCCGAACACTCAAGCATGACGACATTTTCGGCGTCTTCGACCGTAACGGCGACGTCCTCTCTGGTCCTGGTAGCCCAGACGGGATTTACTATCGCGACACACGCTATCTTTCGCATCTTGGTCTGACGATCAATGGCGCCAGGCCTATGCTGCTCAGTTCGACATTGCGTGACGACAATGCCACCTTGACTTGCGATTTAACCAATCCAGACATTTTCGATGCCGAAGGCGTTCGCGTGCTGAAGCACGACTTAATTCATCTCCGGCGGTCCCGATTATTGTGGGGCGCCCGATGCTTCGAGCGGCTGGCTGTGCGAAATTTCGATGAATTTCCGCATCGTCTCCAGCTTGAACTGGTTTTCGCATCCGATTTTGCGGATCTTTTCGAGGTGCGGGGCACGCCGCGGCCTCAGCGAGGAGAGGATTGTCAACCGGACGTGGCCGGTAACCGGGTTACGCTCGCTTACATGGGCTTGGATGGCATGCGACGCGCTACCATTTTGTCCTTCGATCCCGTGCCGGCGACGCTCACCGGCGAACAGGCGAGGTTTGTGATCGAACTCGCACCTCACGAAACCCGTTCGCTTTTCGTCGATGTCGGCTGTGACCAGCGGGAAATCGGCGACCAGTCGCCTCGGCGCACCTTTTTCATTGCACTTCGCGATGCGCGGCGGGCGCTGCGTTATTCCACATCGAAGGCCGCCGCCATAACGACCTCCAACGAAATCTTTGATGAGGCGGTGCACCGAAGTGTGTCGGACCTCTACATGCTGATCACACAAACACCTGAGGGACCCTATCCCTATGCTGGCATTCCATGGTTCAGCACCGTGTTCGGGCGTGACGCTCTCATCACTGCCATGGAGATGCTTTGGCTCGACCCCTCGATAGCACGCGGCGTACTCCTTTATCTCGCAGCCAATCAGGCAACCGAGCTGGATCATGTGTCGGACGCGGAACCTGGGAAGATCCTTCACGAATTGCGGCGTGGCGAAATGGCGGTGCTTCGGGAGGTGCCGTTCCGCCGGTACTATGGCAGCGTCGACTCCACCCCCCTCTTTATCATGTTGGCAGGTGCTTATCTGGAGAGGACAAGCGATCTCGAAACATTGCAGCGTCTGATGCCCAATATCGAAGCTGCTCTCGCTTGGATCGGCGATTACGGTGACCGCGACAAGGACGGTTTCGTTGAGTACCAGCGATTGACGCCAGATGGTTTGGTAAACCAGGGTTGGAAGGACAGCAGCGATTCTGTTTTTCACGCAGACGGAACGCTCGCGAAGGGATCGATCGCACTCGCCGAGGTGCAGGCATACGTCTATGGAGCATGGTGCGCGGCCGCTGCCATCTCTCGTCGGCTCGGCAATTCGGCGCGAGCCAACAAGCTCGAAGCCAAGGCATCGGACCTCCGCGATCGCTTCGACGTCTGTTTTTTCGACGAGCAGCTCGGCACATATGTGCTTGCGCTCGACGGAGACAAGCGCCCCTGCAGGGTACGTTCGTCAAATGCCGGTCATGCACTTTTCACCGGTCTCGCGCGTGCCGAGCGAGCAAAGTCTGTGGTTCAGAGTCTCACGGAGCGCGCCTTTTTTACGGGCTGGGGTATCAGAACCATTGCTGCGACAGAGGCCCGCTACAATCCAATGAGCTATCATAATGGCTCTGTCTGGCCACATGACAACGCGTTGATCGCCGCCGGCTTCGCTCGCTATGGCTTCCGACACCAAGCTGCAAAGATATTCGAAGGTCTGTTCGCCGCTTCGACATATCTCGATCTGCGTCGCTTGCCAGAACTATTCTGCGGCTTCCCGCGCCAAAGTGCCCAAGCACCGACATTCTATCCGGTCGCATGCAATCCCCAGGCGTGGGCGGCCGCTGCGCCATTGCTTTTCGTGCAAGCTTGCCTCGGCCTCGAATTTGATCCGAATTCTCAGTTTGTCATTTTTGACGCCCCTGTCTTGCCGAGCTTCCTGGATCAAATCGTCCTGAGACGGCTTTCTCTGGGTGCCGGATCGGTGGACGTGGCGCTCCGTCGTACCGGCTCTCAGGTGGTCGTTGACGTTCTTGGCCGCACTGGATCGATCAGAGTCGTTGCGAAGAGCTGATCGACCGGCTTTTCGTCAGCCCTCCTCAACCGCTCAGAATTCCGGAACAGCCTGTTTACTTCTCGATGCATCGACAGGAACGGGTCGCGCTCACCGTCACGGAAAAGGCTGGCGGCCTGGTCGCCATTGTCGCGCCCCAAGGTATCAGATCACGGATACTCATGATTTTTCTCCTTTCGGCCGTTGGGTGTGAGGGTGCCAGGCAATGCCCGGCACCCTTGCGGAGATCTCAGGCGGCCTTCTTCTCGCCCTCGATCTGCTTCATCGCGCCCTTCGGCAGCGTCGTGTCGGCTGCGACCTCGATCTTGCGCGGCTTCATCTCTTCGGGAATCTCGCGCTTCAGATCGATTGTCAGCAGACCATTGACAAGGGCAGCGCCAACGACCTTGACGTGGTCGGCCAGTTCGAAGCGGCGCTGGAAGGCGCGCCCGGCGATGCCGCGATGCAGGTACTGTACTTTTGTCATCGCCCTCGTCGTCGCCAGTCTTCTGACCAGATACCACGAGCATGTTCTGCTCCTGCGTGAGGGTCAGTTCGGCCTGCCAGAAGCCGGCCACCGCCATGGTGATGCGGTAATCGTCGTCGCTTGTCTTGGCGATGTTATAGGGAGGCCAGTTGTCGATCGGCTGGTACGCTCGAGGTCGATTCATTCGTCGCAATCGAAGATGTCGACACCCGATATCTGGAAAAGCCTTACTACCTCATCCCGGCGGACGAAGCTTCCCTCGAAGCCTTTTCCATCCTACGCGACGCGATGGCGAACAAGCGGGTGGCTGCACGTTCTTGCGTGGTGCTCTACCAGCGCGGGCGCGAGGTGCTGATCCAACCCTTCCAAAACGGGATGCTGCTGACCGAATTGCGCACTCACAACGAGATGACGTCGGAAAAGACCGTGTTCAGTGGCTTGCAAAGCCCCAAATACGACGAAGACCTTCTTGAGATCGCCGGGCTGTTGATCGACAAGAAAGTCACCAAGTTCGATCCGTCGAAGTTCGAAGACACATACGAGGATGCGTTGATCGCGATGATCGACGCCAAGCGCAAAGGCAAAGCACCGCCCAAGCCGGCGCCGGCGCCAAAAGAGAACGTCATCGACCTAGCCTCAGTGCTTCACAAGAGCCTTGCCAAGGAAGGCATCAAGGGCGGCACCAAATCCAAGGGCCGAAAGTCGGCATAGTGATGCTGCGTAATCCCCTTTCCAGGTATTTGCTCTGTTGGGAACACTGACACGATCGAGAGAGCCGGAGTGACGAGAGGCGTCCACATCGCCCTGTTGTGAAAATTGCCGCGGTAATGCTCCATCGCGCTGTCAATCAGCACCGATGCGGCGATCATACCTGCCGCCCGGCTGAGATGCCGGGCAGCCGTGATCACCGCGCTCGGGGCGATCTCCTCCCGCCGCGATGAATGTGCCGGGACCGGCATGTTCACGACTGACTCGGGCTCAAGTGGATCGCGCCGCCGCTCACGTGTGCCGAACATGGCTCACTCGTTGCCCGGCAAAACGCCGGCCAGCATCTGCTTCGCGCTATTCTTGATGACGCTGGCGAGTTCGGGCTCGTCAGCCATCATCGTCATGAAATTCTTGGCATCCTTGAGGGTGATGTGCGGCGGCAGCGGCGGCACGTTCGGATCGGCCTTCATGTTCATGATGACAGGGCGATCGGAAGCCAGCGCCTCGTCCCATGCCGCACCGATCTGTTCGGGATCATCGCAGTAGATGCCCTTGAATCCGAGCAGTTCGGCATACTTGTGATAGGCAAAGTCGGGGATTGTCTGGGTTAGCGGCGTCTTGCCATCGCCAAGTTGCACGCGCTCCTCCCAGGTCACCTGGTTCAGGTCCTGGTTGTTGAGAACCATCACGACGAACCGCGGATCGGACCAGCTCCGCCAATATTTGCTCGCCGTGATCATCACGTTGAGCCCGTTCATCTGCATGGCGCCGTCGCCAATGAAGCCGATCACGGGCCGATCGGGATAGGCCATCTTGGCGGCGAGCGCATACGGCGTCGCGGCCCCCAACGAAGCGAGGCCTCCCGAAAGCGAACCCATCATGCCGCGCCTCATCCGGATGTCGCGCGCATACCAGTTAGCGACTGAACCTGAATCGCCTGTCATGATGACGTCGTCCGGAAGCCGCGCAGAAAGTTCGTGGAAAATGCGCTGGGGATTGACTGGATCGGCAGGCTCCATGGCGCGATCCTTGAGCGTCTCCCACCATTCAGAGACGTTTTTCTCGATCCCACGGCGCCAGGTCTCGTTCTTGTTCTGCTCGAGCAGCTGCAGGAGGGCGGCCATGGTCTGCTTGCTGTCGCCGATGAGGCTGTATTCCATTGGATAGCGCAGCGAGAGGTTGGCGCCGTCAATATCAATCTGGACGCCGCGCGCACTACCCGGCTTGGGCAGGAATTCGCTGTAAGGGAAGGCCGACCCCACCATCAAAAATGTGTCGCACTGCTTCATCAGGTCCCAACTCGGCTTGGTGCCGAGCAGGCCGAGAGAACCGGTGACGAACGGCAGGTCGTCGGGCAATGCCGCCTTGCCAAGCAGTGCCTTAGCGACGCCGGCATTGAGTCGGTTGGCCACTGCCATGACCTCGTCGGTCGCATGCAGCGCGCCCGCACCGACCAGGATCGCGACCTTCTTGCCGCTGTTGAGGATCTCGGCCGCCTTCTTGATATCTTCGATGTCCGGGACCGTCGCGGCGCCGGGAAAACCGATGCCTGTGTGCGTAGCGCCATGAGCCATCGGCGCATCCTCGTATTCGAGCTCCTGCAGATCATTGGGAATGATGACGCAGGTGACCGCGCGCTTGGCCTGCGCGATCCGCACGGCGCGATCGATGCAGGTGCGAACCTGCGTGGGAACCACTGCGGTCACCACATACTCGGTGACGTCGGCGAAGAGGTTCTGCAGATCGACCTCCTGCTGGTAATTCGCGCCCAATGCCGAACGCGCCTGCTGTCCGACGATCGCGACAACCGGCACGTGATCCATCTTGGCATCGTAAAGGCCGTTCAGGAGATGAATGGCGCCCGGCCCCGAGGTTGCAAAGCAGAGGCCTACCTGCCCCGTGAACTTGGCATGCGCCGAAGCCATGAAGGCAGCCATTTCCTCGTGGCGGACCTGAACGTAATCCATATAACTCTTGGCCTTTTCGAGAGCGACGTCCAGCCCGCCAACGCCATCGCCGGGATATCCATAGACCCGCGACAGGCGCCACTCGTTGAGGCGCTTCCAGACGAATTCTGCAACATTCTGAGACATGGGATCTTCCTCGGCGGATAAAGTCGTCAGCGGCCTCCCCGTCCTGTCCTGGGCCTATCCGAGTTATGCTTCCAAGCATCCAGGCGTTTCGCGGCCCGAAGCGCCACGACAGCCAGTCCAATCGCGGTGACCGCGATGACCGATGCCTTGTGGCGATCCGTAAACATTTCCCAGCTTCGGTCGCGTGACTGGGCGTCAAAGCGGCCGTGCGCCGAATAGTCACCCGACACCGGCTTGAACAGGTTCGCTGGAGCGTTCGGAGCGGTAGGGCGATCGGCAAGTTGTCCGCAATAGCCAGCCTTGGCGAGATAGCGGTCGATCAACCCCGGCGCGATGCGGTTGGCGAGGATCGCCTTGACTGTCGACCAGCCAACCCAGACGTCACGTCGCTTGTGCGTGGCGGCGAAGAAAATCGCGCGTGCCGGCACTTCGGGTTCGAAGATCGGGGCGACCGGCTTGGCCTTGCGACCCATCTTGTTGAGCGCCCAGTCGAATTGCGGCGTATTCACCGCAGGCAGGTCGACCATCGTCAGGTGTACATCGAGCTTGTCGTGGATGATCTCGGAACGCAGACTGTCGGTAAACCCCCTGATCGCTGCTTTGGCGCCGCAGTAAACCGATTGCAGCGGCACGGAACGATAGGCCAGCGCCGACCCGACGTTGACGATGGTTCCGCGATTGCGCACGCGCATTCTCTTCAGCGCCGCCATCATACCATGTACCTGTCCGAGGTAAGTCACCTTGGTGCCGCGCTCGACCTCTTCGGCAGTCAGCTTGGCGACGGGGGAAAATATCGTCGCCATCGCGACATTGACCCAAATGTCGATTGGACCGAGCTCCGCTTCGACCCGATCCGCGGCCGCCTCAACCGCGGCAGGATCGGCGACATCCGTCGGAATCGGCAGCGCGTTTACGCCGTACCGCCGCACATCATTGGCTGCCCGCTCAAGCCGCGCGGCATCACGCGAAAGCAGGCCGACATCGAAGCCCTCTCGAGCAAACTCCTCGACGGTGGCGCGACCGACGCCCGCGCCGGCACCTGTGATCACCACCACCTTGGCCATACATCTTCTCCTGGATATGGCCATCTAACGACGGGTTCGGAGTGTTGTTCCGGGCCGAATGGCGAAAATGGGCCGCGGCGGAAACATTGGCGTCGTGCGCCGTTTAGGGATGGACAGCGCCGAGCGCCGCCTTGCCGCCGGGAGGATGGGTTGCTTGAACACTATCATTTGATCGCCATCGGCAGCTGCCTAGGCTGTGCTTCGTTCGATGCGCCCGCGCCAACCGGAAAGCGCCTGATCCTCGAACGATTACCTACCGGGCGAGGAGGCTGACTGGAGCGCGCAGGCTGCCTTGGTCGACGGCAGGTACCAAGTCCGCCCACGCGCAGGTAATCTACATCGATCCAATGCTGGCGAAAACACGACAATGTGAAGCTGGTGACCAATGCCGACGGCCAAGAGGAACCCTGCCTCCCTGCAAAATTGGCGCCCCCGGCCGGAATGGCTCGTTCTGGACCGCGCTCCTGGTTTGAGCACGCTGAAACCACCGGCAAAAGCCATGCCGTGTGCGCAATGGCGAAGGATGCACCTGCTCGGCGGGGGGGCGGAACGGAGGAGAGGGGACGGTTGTTCGGGTTGGAGCGGTGCCGGCACGTGGCAAAAGAAGTGCGGCGGGCCTGCGCCTAATCCTCGCCGTTCGCGGTTGACGTGAGGTATTCCTGAGCGGGGACGGGCCGCTTTCCCGAGGCCGCGCCAAGTCGCACGACAATTCGTTGCGCTAGCGCCACGGGACGTCCTTATCGCTGAAGGTGTTGAACTCGCCAGCAGATTGACCGTTCGATGACGTTCGCCGGGAATGGCGGGCTCAGCTATTTCTTCAACTGTCCACCAACGCGTGCGACGTAGCAACCCCCGTGAGCGAGAGCAGGACCTTCAATTTCGTTGCGGTCGATCTGCTGCACCTTGCCGCGGACTATCGCAAGCTCGGCCGGGACGTGGCCTGCCTCTTTTCTGGTCGCGGTGTCGACGGCAATCAGCCGCTTTAGTGATCGCAGAACCTCGCCGCGCGTCCAGCCGACCAAAAGCATGGAATCAACGAGTGCATGAAAGCCTGGTTGAATCGCCCCTTGGCATTCGATCCAACGATCGGGATGGTCTTCTGTTCGTCTCGGCGGATTGATGCTGCCTTGAGCACTGGAAATCTGGGGGCCGCCTTGTACATCCCCTGGAGAGTCTTTCATCTCGCCATCAGGCGCGAATTGCAGTCTCAGCATTTGCCATATCCAATAATATGTCGGTCTATCGCCGCCATTTGGGGCGACAGGCTTAGCCATAAAGTAGGTCTGTTCGTTGATCTTGATGATCTTGTGGGTCGCGGGGTTCACAACGACCGGGCGGCGTCGGGCAGGATATTTGACATTGGGAACTTCATGAATTCCGACGGCGTCGGCCAGCGCAATGCCGGCGTTGACTTCGACCCCTCGGGTTTCTGAAGCAAGTGGATGCTTCATGGCACACTCGCAGGACACCTGTTTCCTGTTCATTTTTCTCCCAACAGCCCCGATCATCAATGTAGTCAGCGCGCTGCCAACTTTGGGAGAACGCAAATGTTCCAACGGTGGGGCTTCGGTCGGGCATGCGCTGGACCTAAGTCTGATCGAATTGCGCAGTGGTGGCTTAGGTGGGGCTTAGGTCGTGTCCCATCAAGTGGTGTAGCTGGCGGTTACGAAGCCGCTCGCGAGCGCGCCGTTAGTAGCGCTGTAGCGAG
>NZ_JAIUGW010000034.1:0-37724 GCF_020164795.1 Mesorhizobium sp. ES1-3 | reverse complement strand
CGCACCATCTGCGCGCCCATGTTCTCGAACTTGTCCTCGAGCTCGATCTCCTTGGCGACGGTGACGCCGTCCTTGGTAATGCGCGGCGCGCCGAACGACTTGTCGATGACCACATTGCGTCCCTTGGGGCCGAGCGTCACCTTCACCGCATTGGCCAGGATATCGACGCCGCGCAACATCTTCTCGCGCGCTTCGGTATGGAATTTTACCTCTTTGGCAGCCATTGGATCACTCCTCTATCTAGGCAGCATTCGTTGACTGGTGGATTTTCGAAGAAGCCGTCAGGCGGCCTTCTTCACTTGCGCGGTTTGGTCGATAACCCCCATCACGTCGCTTTCCTTCATGATGAGTAGGTCCTCGCCATTGAGCTTGATCTCCGTGCCGGACCATTTGCCGAACAGGACACGGTCACCGACCCTGACATCCAGTTCGGTCAGCTTGCCGCTGTCGTCGCGCGCGCCGGGACCGACGGCGATCACTTCGCCTTCCTGCGGTTTTTCCTTGGCGGTATCGGGAATGATGATACCGCCGGAGGTCTTTTCCTCGGCCTCGATGCGGCGGACCAGGATACGGTCATGCAATGGGCGGAACGCCATGTCGTTCTCCTCTTGGGACAAACAGGTTTGAGGTTCCTCCGCACCGACCGGCAATTCGGAACGGTGCGGGGTGCGGCGACCCTTCGGCATCGCGCGCGCATATCCAGCTAGTTTTGCCTTTTTTCGGTTTCAAGAGGTCGGCCAAAAAATTTTGGCACTCACCCATAGAGAGTGCCAACCAGCTGTTATCGCGTGGTTATTCTGCCGCGTGCCGGGAGCTGCCGCTTGAAGTTCCGCCGCGATCCAACAAAATATCCGCAGCCGGCGCAATCGCGGGCGCCGGAACCGCTCACCCTCGCAGGGAGTTGATTGCAGACCGCCGCCGGAAAGGAGACATGAATGGTTGAAGATGTCAGCAAGGACTTCCGCCTCCAGATGGAGGGATACGGCCTGACCACTGCGCAGATCCATTATCGTCTGCCCGACCATCCGAGCCTGCTGCAGCTTTATGTCTGGCAGGACTATGACCTGGCGCCGGAGTTCCCCGAACTAAAGGGGTTCCTCTCCTACTGGGAGCGCGAACTCGAGGGGCCGCTTCACTCCGTCCGAGTCGCCCACCACCGGCTCATCACCCCATCGGAATGGCGGGCGATCGACGGTGTCATCATGCTCCAGTAAAGGGGCGCCCGCAGTCGCACGGTGCCGCACTCACCGAAAAAGATAAGCGACCGCGCCCCGGCCGGTCTTGTCAGGAAGCCTGCCTGATCAGACCGAGGTTGAACGCTTCATAGCCACATCACAGCGCCAGGCTCCCCTGCTCGGCCCCCTCGGCGTCGGGGTCGCCCGGTGCGGTGGCCCAGTCGCCCATCGAGAAACGCGATCAACTTCGCTGTACAAATCGAGCCCTCAGCCCGCGCCAGGTGGATGGCGATCGGGTGCACGTCTCCGACGACCAATTCCATCGGGTGCATGCGATAGAGCGCCGACCGCGCGGGCGGCTGTCCTCGTAGGCTTTGCTGTTGGTGCGGAACTGGTGGACTTTCCGATAGTGTAGCTCTTCCGCAACGAGCGTCCACGAGATCGAACAAGCTTGCTCGAAACTCGAAAAATCACTAGGGCGGAATCCCCATGACCTGGTCGTCTCGACCAGGAAGTTACGGGCCAATAGCTTGACGTGTCCCCAAGCTGCGCCGGATGCCAAAAGCCCTCGGATTTCCTGTTTTTAGGTCCTCTGCAATTTTGGCCTTTGTGCCAGGGTCGAAGGGAACCAAAGCATCACTGCCGGCTGATGACTATGCGGCTCAGCGCTCAGGAGGATTCAAATGTCGGCTTGATACCGAGAAAGGCAGCCTTTCGCCAAGCAGACCGCCGGCCGCGGATTGGGACGCGAAATGATGGGAACGTGCTGCCCCTTCCGCACCTCAGTTGTTCGATCGACAAGCGAATTCGGCTGGCCAAAGGAGGGGATGGAAACGCTCACGCGATCGTCTGTCACTCGCCGCCGGACCGTGGCGGTAATTGCGACCTTATCGCCGATGTTGATGCCTTTCGCCATGACCGTGACTCTGGGCGGCACCAGCCTTAGTCATGCGATTCGCTAATGTGAGATGATGCCCGAGGGGCGGCCCGGCTGCCGCAGGGGGTCTTTGGGGGATCACGGCAGCCGGGCCATGCCGGAGTTCCTCCCGGCCCCTTACAATGTGCTTATATTAGCAACTACGCAAATACCTCTTTGGTAGATTATCCCGAATGCCACGTTAAGCATGGCAAGGCGGGTCCACCCGGCGAATACACGGAACATCAGAGCTTTCTAGCGGTTCTGCTTTGTAGATTCCAAGGTGGAGCGACGACCGTGTCAGCGTTTGAATTCGTCTACTTTTCTGATTTGATGGCGAGTGATCTCTTAGGCGGCGTTGTCTCGTTGTTGGCTTGCTGTCTGCTCTACAACGTCATCGCGGAGGATCGTCCGAACCGGTAGGCGCGGGAGCCGAACGCTTGGCGCTCCTGGCTCCGCTTTTCATGCCACCGTGCGGGAACCCGTTATTCTTAGACTGGTTCGAAGGGCAGCTCCCACGCTGCTGGTCAGTCCCCCAAGACTTGGCCGGGCCTGGTTCGCCGCCAGTGAGGTGGGCCCACAGCAATTGTCCAAATCCGCGTGGAGCCAGCTGCAGAAAGTTTTATCTTTCCCGGCTGGGAACAGCCGGACGCGCGGCAAGTTCGGGCGAACGCAGCCATAGTCCCTTTGCTGCTGGCCACGCGGGCAGCTTGGCCGGCCCGCGCCTTCTGGGGCGCGGGCCACGCCTGTCGACGGATCTTCCGCACTTTGCCGACTGGGCATGTAGAGTCAGGTCTTCTGGCATGAAGTGCCTGGGAGCCCGCGACGATCCTCGAATTCCCAACGAAACCAGCACGCTCGCCGGCGGTCGACGAGTTTGTCGGCGGCGTGGGGGCGAGTCGGACGAGGCAATCAGCCCGCACCGCAGAAATCAGATCTTCTCAAAAGCACCGATTCGCGCGATCAACACGAAGCCTTACTCAGACGGTGCATCATCATGAACGTCATCGCAGTCAGTCTCGTATCGCTCGTTCTGGCAATCGCGTGCGTTCTCGTCCACTACGAGGCCTTCAAAATGGTCGCAAGCTCTGCCCGGTCAGCCGAGGTCGACGGATTTCCGAGCCGAGGACGATTGCTGATCGTTATCTTTGGAGCGCTTGCCGCGCATACTGTCGAGATTACATTCTACGGTTTCGTCTTCTGGGGCCTCCATAGCTACGGGCTATTGGGCGAAATCGTCGGCAAAATCCCCGATGGCTGGATCGACTTCCTGTATTTCTCCATCACCAACTATACAACGCTGGGCGTCGGTGACATCAGGGCCGAGGGTCCGATGCGACTGATTGCCTCCTCTGAGGCGCTCACCGGTCTGGTTCTATTAAGCTGGACGGCCTCGTTCACTTACCTCTCCATGGAGAATTTTTGGAAGAGGAGGTAGAGAGCGGAAAGCGTCGCGGTCGGATTCGATCGGGAGGCAACAACCAATCCGCAGTATCCTTGATCAACCCTGGCTGCAGGAGGAATGACGTCGCCAGCAGGAATTCAGTCAGCCCATGAATGGCGAGCGCCTTTGGTGCCGTTTCTCTTGGGATTGTGAGGTGTTTCGACGGGTGGATTCGTCATCGTCTGCGGGCCGTGCAGCTCAAGCACTGGAAGCGTGGTTCGGTCATTTACCGCGAGCTTCTTGCGCGCGGTATGTCCCATCAGGCGGCCAGGCATGTGGCTGCAAACTCCAGCAGATGGTGGCACAACTCGGCGATGAGCCTCCACATCGCGTGCTTGCCGTTGGCGACGTTATCTTTCCTTCCACCTTCCCCACTTTGCCTGCCGGTTTCCGGTGATTGAGCGCGGGCAAGTGCGGCCGTAGAGGTAGACCGGATGTCTTCGACTTCGGCCACCGCTAAATGGTCTATCCCGATGAAGCTGTTCTCGCCCGTACTCACGCGCACCAGCTCGTCAAGCTTTGCCTGGACCGCTGCCCCATCTCGATTCTGCGTATTCTGGATCAGGAAAACCATCAGGAAGGTGACAATCGTCGTCGAGGTGTTGATGATGAGCTGCCAGGTTTCCGAAAAACGGAGGAAAGGGCCAGAGAAACCCCAGACCGCGATCAAAGCCATGCAAAGGGTGAAGGTGATCGGCCGGCCTGCCCCGCGAGCGACAGCGTCAGCGATCCTTCCGAATGTCTTTTCCATTCACCGCCCCCGGCCCAACCGCCGAATGAACTGCCCCCCGAACGTGTCCAACTTTACGGGGTCAGTTCAGAAGCGGGGTTCTTTTGCCTCAACGGCGAGCCGCATTTTTCTTAGCGGCCGATTTGGGCTGACTAGATTTAGCCCTGGAAGCAGAGTCCTTTGAGTGGGCTGCCATAGCGGGTGCAGCTCCAGTTTTTTTTGCCGCGCTCGCCTTCGCAGTCGCTGCTTTCTTTGTAGCCTTCTTACGGGCGGGCTTCTTCGCAGGCACCTTCTTCGCGGCTTCCTCGTTCGAGGAGAAAATGCCGGTGATGCTACCGATGATGGACACAGCCCTACCCTCCGTTGAACTCGACCGTCAATGCGCATCGGCACGAAACGGTTCCATTAGGTGGCGCGCTTGATATCTGTGATCGCGCCGGCTTGATCAATCGCTCAAACGGCGCCTACCGAGCCTTGGTCTCTGACACAGGGGTGCCGAGGACTTTAAGACTGTCCTCAACTGCCTGACGAGGGAACGGCCTTGTAACTGGCTCAAGTCGTAACCCTCCGATTTCAGCTGACGACGGAGGCTTTCCACATCGCTTAGCTTGCCAGACCGGGCCAGTTCAAACGCGCGTTCGAGGGTCGTTGTGTTCGGTTTCATACGTCAAAAATCTAGATTTCCTGCAAGACGGCAGTTCGGCAGAAGACGATGCAGCGCCTATTTCCGCCAACTCGGGATTGAGCGCCAATCCGGGAACCCAGCGTCATGGTGCACGATGGCGTCGAACATCGCTTCATAAACGCTGCCAATCTCTTCCTCGATTCGGTGCTGCTGATCCCAACTGCCTTCGCGTCGGCAAAGAGCTCCTGAATAGCCTCCGCAACCGAAATCACGTTTGAACTGGCAAGCCCAGACAGGTTGCTGCCTGGCCACTTGTCGAGAAAATCGACTCCGCGCGTGCTCATGCCTAAACAAGCCGGCCGCGCATATTAAGTTCCGCTTAAGTCCGGCCCACTCAGTTGGAGGCGCCCAGCCTAAAAATCTCAAGCTTCTCGCTGGAAGTACCTTCTGACCGCATCGCTCGCATGTGAATATCGCAAGGGACTTTACCCAGGAGCCCTCCCTAACCAGCTTGGCTCTGCAGCTCGGACACTGCAGGGTCAAATCCTGTCGAGCAGGTGATTAGATAAGCCAGGCCCCATGACGAAGCTTTCAGACCGTCCATCAAGCGCAAGCCGCAGGAGCTCTCCGACGAGGGTGACCAATTTCTATAAGTGCAACATCTGCGGACAGTCGATGGACGTGCACGATCTGCGTCAGGTGATGTGGCACGAGCAGCCGAGGCATGAGCGGCTGAATTCCGAAGCCTCAAACGCTCCTGAAAAGCAAAAAGCCCGCCGGCCGGAGCCAGCGGGCCTCTTCGTAACAACGCGACTCGTTAGCCGGGCGAAGTGAGGATGATAACCGACGGCGGGATCGCGGCCGTAACAGCGGACAAACGCTCACGCCTGGTCAGAACAGGCTTCCCGTAGGTTTTCTTCATGGCGGTGCTCCTCGCTTTACCTGCGCGGCGGCAAAATTTGCCTTGCTCAAGCGAGTCTGGTCAACCGCCTGCGACACCAGTTCGGCGCCGAGCAAGGGCCGTTCTGCAATAAAATTCGAAGCGACTGCAACCAATCTCACTCTGTGAAGTTTTGAAGACCTTGTGACCGTGAAAGAGGGGTTGATCTTGGCTGCTTTCCTACCTGTGCAGATTAAGTTTGTGAACTTCGAAACCAGTGCCATCTCGTCGGTGGCCGAAGCCAGAGCGGCAATGAATGGGGCGTGGAAGAACAAGGAAATGCATTCCTATCGACAGGCGTTGCGTTTGCTCGATGAGGCTCAGGCAGGCACTTGCCGGCAATCCATCGCGTTCGAGGCCTTTGTCAAAGCCGCAAGAGATCAGGACATGGTTGTTTCAGGCCAGCCAAGCAAGGGCCTCAGCCTCCTAGACGCGCTGACAAGCTCGATCTACGACTAGGATCGCCAGCCGCCATACTCGGTTTGAGCAGCAAGCGCCGCAGCGCGTCCAGCCCTGCAACTGCAAGCCGCCCGTGCCCCTCGGTGGAAAAGCGCGGGCCGACCAAGTTTGCACTTGGCCAACAGCGCAAAGGAACATCGGGAGAGCGCTACGTTCGCATTTGTTAAGGCTGTCCCCGCGCATAGCAAAAAACCTGCCGCGTTCGGCAGCGTGCCGGGGCGGCTATTTCGACTCCACGCCCGGCTCAGGCTGAATGTCGATCGTGTCGCCATTTCCGTGCACGGCATCACGGTCCCAGTCGTTCGTCTTCTCGGGCGTTTTGACGACGGCTTCCCGGGTGTCCCGGCCTTTGTCCTTTCTGGGCCCTGGACCTGGCACATCGCGTGAAGACTTTGGTTCCACATGCGCCTCCCTTTTTTCAATCCATAAACAAGGTCGAGAGCTCGGGTTCCAACATTAGGAAAGCCCGCTGTCTTGGGAGAGTGCAGCGGGCCTTCGCTAGGAGTTGAGGGAACATCTCCTCGCTGCGGAGATAACAGGCCAATGACGGTTTGGTTCCCAGCCGTTCATGCCCGCTAGTCTGCGCCTGGCCGGAACCAGTGCCAAGTTAATCGAGGCCATTCGGCTGATGGAGGGCAATCTCGAGCAAACTATTGAACGCGATAGCGACCAAGATCGGTACATCGCGCCGACAGCTGGAGCGCCTGTTTCACAGCTATCTATCAACCACCCCCAGCCGCCACTATTTGAACGTTCGCCTCTCGCGCGCGCGTCAGCTGCTAGACACCACCGATCTTCGAATCCTTGAGATTGCCATTGCCTGCGGCTTCGAATCGCCGTCGCACTTTCGAAGAGTTTCCGTGACCATTTCGGAGAAGCTCCGAACTCTGTTCGGATAGCGCCATAGATTCGGTCGCTGCTCTTGAAACTGCGATCGATGCTGGACACGAGGATGTCGTCGCTCGATCTGGTGGTGGCGACCGGCTATCTCACCCGACTTTTGGAAAATGCGCGAGTGGTCCGATACCTGGCGCAGAGTTTCCCGGAAACACTTTCAGAATTTCAAAAAATGACAGAGCCAAACCAGTCCGCGCGCTAGGCCGCGGCCCTTGAACGTCGAGAACTCCCGGAAAATCGAGAGTCCTCATGCCGGAAACAGGTTGCCATTCAGTTCGCGACAGAACCGGAAATTCAGCCGTGCCGAGACCGCTTCTGTTCGTTCAGGGCGGGAGCGAAAACGCGCATGACGAGTGGGGACAGCAAACTGGTCGGAAAGGGGCTCTGCCTGTTTTCATATTGGTCAAGATAGAAAAACTAGGCTAATTGGATCTCGCGCAGGGGCCATGTTGGCGGCCTGCCCCTCACGATAGGCAACCCGTTCGCCGGCGCCGAAACCGTAGATTTCCAAGAGTTCGCGAGTATGATATAAATATATGAATTCACTGTGCTCCGCTGCCCCCGATCAGGAGTCGGCCGGATTCTTGCTGGAGCGGAATCAATGGCCGCGCAGATGAAACGCCGCCCAGGGCGCACCAGCGGTCGGTTATCAACGAGGTTGAGAAGGCCATTGTCGCTTTCGGCTAAGCTAGGACGCACGACCAGTGGAGGCTGCCAACCTCGGATGGTGCGGGCATCGGGTCCGACATTGATGGGAAGAATTGGGATTCTGTTTTGGAATAACGAGTTCAAGGATTTCCGCTCACTCCCGAATATGGGCAGCGGTAACATCTATGTTCCTAAAGGCGGATGGCAGGCTGCAACAGCGGACGTGATCGAGCTGATCGGACAGTCTGTTCTGTCGGCGTACCAGGCTTGTCGCGCCGAGCGTGACCGGATGCCACGCTGTAAGGCGGCCTAAGCGTGAGAGAAACGCGCATTCGAGTCCGTGCAGGATGGGAGTGGATCGACTGGCGCGAATTGTGGCAATCACGGGACCTTGTCATGCTGCTCGTACGCCGCGACCTCGTCACCAAATACGCCCAGACGATGCTAGGGCCCCTTTGGTTCGCCATCCAGCCGATTGTGATGGCAATCGTCCTGTCGGTCGCTATAAACGGCGGTGCCGGTGTCGCGACGGAAGGCGTCCCGCCGTTTCTCTTCAATCTCTGCAGCCTCGCGCCTTGGTTTTATTTCTCCCAGACCTTCGGCTCGGTCGGGGCCACATTCGTCAACAACGCCGACCTGTTCCAGAAGGTCTATTTTCCTCGCAGCTCAGTTCCGTCGGCCGTGGGTCTGTCGAACCTGGTCGCACTGGCCATTCAGACTAGCCTTTTCTTAATTGTTCTAATCACTTACCACGTCAGCGGGGTGTGGACATCGCACTCCTGGCGGATCATCCTCATTCCTGTCCTATTCGTCGAACTCGTCGTTTTCACGCTGGGGGCAGGCCTTTGTGTGGCCTCGCTTGCGGCACGCTATCGTGATCTCGTCCACGCCATGCAATACGTGCTCCTGATCGCCATGTTCGCCTCCTTGGTATTCGTGCCGTTGTCTAGCCTCCCGGCTCACCTTCGCTGGCTCCCCTGGTTCAACCCCCTTGCCGTGATCGTCGAGAACATGAGGTCGCTCGCACTCAATACCCCAGCTGTATCGGCAATTCAGTCGGCCGTGTCGGTAGCGATCAGCTTAGGCCTGTTTCTGGTGGGGCTTCTCGCCTTCGAGAGAGCATCCCGCACTGCGGTCGATTTGGCCTGACCGAGACAGATCCCATGAATCCAGCGATCGAGATCAAGAACCTGTCCAAGCGGTACGATTTGCATCCTCGACCGACATCGCTGCGTGAGAGTGTCGGAGCGTGGCTTGGCCGGGGCGAAGCGTCCGAGGCGCAGGGCACGCAATACTGGGCACTTCGCGGCGTGTCGCTGTCGATCGAGGCGGGCGAAGTCGTCGGCCTCATAGGCCTCAACGGGGCAGGCAAGTCAACTCTCCTCAAGATTCTCTCGCGCATTACAGATCCGTCGGCGGGAGAAGTCCGCATCCGCGGCCGCGTGGGCGCCCTGCTCGAGGTTGGTGCCGGCTTTCACGGGGACCTTACCGGACGGGACAATATCTACCTGAGCGGCGCCATTCTCGGCATGTCGAAGGCGGAACTGGACAGGCGCTTTGAGGAGATCGTCGCCTTCGCTGAGATAGAGCGCTTTCTCGATGTACCTGTAAAACGCTATTCGAGTGGTATGTTCGTTCGCTTGGCCTTCGCGGTGGCCGTCCACCTCGATCCGGATATTCTCATTCTCGACGAGGTCTTGTCGGTTGGGGACTCGCGCTTCCAACGCAAGTCCCTGTCCAAGATCGAAAGCCTCGTTACGAAGGGGGGGAGAACGGTGCTTCTGGTGAGCCATAACATGGATACGGTCAATCGGCTGTGTTCCCGCTGCCTTTGGCTCGAATCCGGATCAGTGAAGGCCCTCGGCGAAACGCGAGAGGTCGTGACGTCTTATCTCGCCTCGGCGGGTGACTTCGCGGGATCGAGCAATCGAATTGATGTTACCGCGGCACCTCGGACCGGCAATGGCAAAGCCCGCTTCCTCGGCATCTCCATCGATAGTGGGAATCCTTCTTCGTCGGGTCAGATCTGCACCGATGGGCCGGCCCGTTGCACGCTTGACATTGAAGCTGAAGACGACATCGACGTGGACAGTCTTGCCGTGGTTATCAATAGCCTTTCGGGCCTGAAACTCGTCAATGCAGATACAGCATTACTGGGGAATGCCTGCCGGCTGCGCGCTGGCCAGAACCGCGTGACTGTCACGATCGATCAGTTGCATTTGCTGCCGGGAACGTACGGCCTCGAACTCTGGATGGGACAAAGATCAGGTGACTACCTTGCAGGTGACATCCTGGATCACGTCCACCACGCCTGCCGGGTCGAGGTCCTTAGGCCGGGCGGACCTGATGGAAGGGTTCTTCCCGCGGAAGGCCTAATCCCCTGCGTCTACAAGTTCGAGGTCGAAACTTGACGGGAAGAACGACTTATTGCGCCAACCAGCGATCGATTGCAGGCTAGTCGCCCGATGCCGGCCCAAATTCCTAGGGCGAAATACAGATTGATGAATGAAGGCCGCCGATCGCGACCGCTGATCCGATCGAGTATCACGGCGTGTGCGGCATGAAGCGTCTGACGTAACGCGGAGCGGACGTATTGCCCAACGCAGGATGCAAAACCTCTCTCGCAGACCAAGGCGTCCACAAGTACCTGCGAGATGCCAAGGCCGAACGCCAGCCGTTTTAGGTAACTTGGCGTAGTCCGGAAGGCGGGGATAATGTGATCAATTACGCAATCGGGCGTGTACCATAGATCCCACCCGCACGCTGAAATCCGAAGGCTGATCTCCGTGTCGCCCCCCGAAACAAGCCTTCGCCCAATGCGGTCAGCGAGAAAAGGCGTTTCGATCCAGCCTGTTTGATCGAGGGCGGCGCGGCGCAGGACGATCCCGGCTCCGACCAGCCCCCAAATCCGGCATGCTTCGAGCCCATGGTCCTGGCAGGCCAAAGTCCAGCCCACGGCTTTGGGAAGCGGCTCGGCGCCGTTCTCCCAGTAGGGCCTGACAACCCCGCCGAAGGCTCCGCACCGCGGATGTGCATCAGCGAAAGCTATTGCGTTCGCCAGCCAGCTTTCATCGAGCAGGCAGTCATCGTCGACCAAGGCCAGCCACTCACCGGCCGTTTCCCTGACGCCGCGCTGGCGCGCAGGCGTCAATCCCTGCTGGCGTTCTCTCACGACACTCAGCTGTCCTATCCGCTTGGCGTTCTTGTGGCGCTCAACAACAAGCTGGGTGTCATCTGTGCAATTGTTGTCAACAACGAGCACTTCCCAAGATCGATCACGGCAGTATTGCCGCGCCAAACGATCCAGAGTTCGATCGAGAACAGACGAATTATTGTACGTACAAATAACGACGCTAACTTTGAATTTACCGCTCAAGATGAACTCCTTCTATTGGAATTGCCGCGCAAGCGACTTGTCGACGGGCTGCTGACAAGCTTACCCAGGCCCTATGGAGTGTCGATCGGTGTTGTATCATTTACAGAGGCTTCGCGCGCTCTCGCCTGCATCCTGATCCCCGGCATCGCAAATTGACCAGGGCGGCCTCTATGGCATAGCCAAAATGACAGTGGGAATTTCCATGGCCTTCCTATGGGCGTACCATTTTCCTAAGGCGCGGTCACTCGCCAGGTTACGACGGTCTTGCGCCCCGCGACTGACACTCCTAACATCGGTTTCAAATCACGTCGAAACGTGATCGGCCGAGTTCGCACATCTTGGAGCTAGGTCGATGACCAAGGTACGCCGCTCACCGCTTAGAGCCGCAGTCCAGTAGCGCGAAGCCAAGGCGTGAAACCTCTTGGCAGGACCCGACGGTATGTGATGCCTGAGAGCGCCCGGGGAGTTCGCTACGCAAAATGCAGGACGTTTGCCCATCGCATCTTGCCAGAAATTGTCAAGAGACGATTGAGGCGGCTAATGAGATATGGGCCGCCTGGCGTCGGAAAGGTGCGCTTCGGCGACTTCGGGCGGACTGATCCGATCAGCCGAGATTTCGGGTATGATCGCGGAACACCAATTGATCGGATCTACATCGAGAGATTTCTGGCGGAACACGCGTCAAGTATCCACGGTAGAACGCTTGAAGTCGTCGATGACGATTACACGGCTCGCTTCGGAGGACCGAAAACGACACAGCGCGATATCGTCGACTTGCGTCCTGAAAACACTCGAGCGACGATCGTCGGCGACCTCACGAACCTGAGCGCAGAGTGGAACGATAAGTTCGATGCGATCGTACTGACCCAAACCCTGCATCTCATCTTTGATCTGCAGGGGGCCGTTTCTGCGCTGTTCCGGCTCCTCAAGAGCGGCGGAACCGTACTTGTGACGGTGCCAGGCCTGACGCCCATTGATCATCATCAGGAATATGAAACGTGGTATTGGTCGCTGACGGAAGCTTCAGCTCGCCGATTGTTCTCGGATGTCTTTGGGGCGAACTCGACGCATATTGCTGTCTACGGGAACGTCTGCTCTGCGGTATGCTTTCTCGAAGGTATTGCCGCGGAAGAGCTCAAGCCAGAAATGCTGCACGAGCGGGACCATCACTTTCCTGTCACCATCGGGATATGCGCCACAAAGGGCTAATAGGATGGCTTGGACGCTCAAGACAAAGCTGCAGGGCGTTTTGCGTCGCCATGCCTTAAAGCCGGTGATCCTGATGTACCATCGCATCGCGGCAACGGACTTGGATCCCTGGGAACTCGCCGTTTCGCCAACCAATTTCGAGAAGCAGGTCCTGGACCTCGGAAAGACGAGACGTGTGCTGCCGTTGCTAGAGTTCGCATCGAGGCACATTGAAGGAAGCCTTCCACCTGACGCTGCAGCCATTACTTTCGACGACGGCTACGCGTGCAATGCCTTAATCGCGGCGCCTATCCTGGAAACGCTCGGTCTTCCAGCTACGTTCTTTCTGGCAACGTCCATGCTCGGCAAAACCGACGAGTTCTGGAACGATGCTCTCGAACGGGTTATCTTCGATCCTAGGGCAGCAGGACCAGCCTCCATGGTCGTCGCCGGTCGCGAGGCTCATGTTGATCTGGGTGAACACGCCGATGATTACCAATTGGGCCGAGGGTGGCGAGCCATGCAGGAGCCGCCTCGAACTGCGCGCGAGCACGCTTATCTCAAGCTTTGGGAAGTTCTGAAGCCGGTCTCACTTGATGTGCAATACCAAGCAATCGAATCACTCGCTCGCCAGGTCGGCAGTGACTTGGCGCCTCGAACCAGCCACCGACCTATGACGATTGATGAAGCCCGATTGCTCTCGCGAAGGTCGCGCTTGGACATTTCAGGTCACACACAAACCCACGTCTCTCTCCCATTGTGGGATCGGCACATCCAGCTGAAGGAGATCCAACAAAGTCGCCGGACGTGCGAGGACCTGTCGTGCCGCCCATGTCCCACATTCGCCTACCCCTATGGCGACTATTCCGACCTGACCATCGAATGCGCAATAGAGTCGGGGCTGGTCTGCGCCGTGTCGGCCTACCCCAGAACTGTGGCGAACACAGACCTCCCTCTGGTGCTGCCGCGGATCATGATGACAAACGAGAGCATTGTTGGACATCTCGGGGCAAATTGATGCACAAGCCCATGTTCGGCAGCGCGGTCGCAGCGTTATTGTTCAGCTCGTGAGCCGGCCTTCAAGTCGGGGCGAGATCATGCCTGTCTCGACGATCGGAAGCACGAAAGCCTGCGCCACCAAAGCTTGGCAGATCTGCTTCTTGAGCAAAGGGCCCACCGAGCGCTCTCGTATAAGCCTAGCCAAAGCTGAGATAAGTTCCTTCTGAACGACTAAATGAGTAGCCGTTCTAAAAATTATAGAAAAAGGAAATATTTTTAAGTAATTAAACAATACTTCTCGCAAGTACCGATCGATGATCATCTCCCTAACACGGCCATTGGAGAAACTCTGGTCGACGAGGACTTCCAACTGTCCGACATCGCCTCGATCGGAACGAACGACGGCAATGAAAGACCTGATATCTGGACCAAGATCGATCTGCGGAATGGCTCCGGGAATTCGGACAATCCGCGAGGCCACACTTCCAACAACGCCGATGCTGTCGGACGCATTAGCGGTAGCGGCGAGACGTTCTGTATGGTCCAGCACTTCAGTCACGAAAGAAGGCCCACAGCGGGCAATCGTGCCAATTCTCTGTATGAACTCTTGAAGGTGAGGTTTCAGTGTAGGCCAGCAGCCTTCCCAATTGGGTCTGAAGTCGCCTAATCCGATGGGAATGGCGTCGAACAAAGCCGCTGCGATATCAGAAGCTGACAAGGGCTCGGCAGGAAGAGCTTGCATCCCCCTCAGGATGCCCTGAGTTGAGTGCTTGCGTGCGACTGCAAGACCCGCCAGCCAGCTGGCAAAGCGATATGCCGCAGCGGGGAACTCTGCAGGCGATACGCCGTCGGCATACATGGGATGGGGTCTGGGAACTCGGGGATCGGGGCCGTGCCCACGGGCGATGACGATGAGACCATCTCGAAACTCCTGCTCGTAGAAGGTACTGAGCGAGGATTCTGTTTGTCGGTAAAAGGCCACGAAGTCTTCAACGCCCCTGGAGCGGGCGCCAGACCGGATGACACGTTGCCAGAGATCCCAGTCTGCGCAGCCCATCAACGTTTCATCAAAACCGCCAAGCTCGTGAAAGGTCGAGTTTTTCAAAATGCATGCGTGGACCATAAACGTGGCCGTTGATGCAAGGCGATGGAATAAGTCGCCCCCGGGAAGGTGCACCTGCGACGGATCCTGGCTGTGGTCCCCGCACACGCGAAGGCCTAAGGCGTGCACAAGGTGCACATCCTGGCCGGCAGCGCGCAATAGCGAGCCAAGGGCATTAGGAGCAAGCCAGTCGTCGCTGTCGAGAAAAAGCAGCCAATCTGCCTTTGCTTTTGCCGCTCCCGTGTTTCTGGCCGAAGCAGCACCTTGCTGCGTCTGCAACCAGACCGAAATTCTGGCGTCTTGGGACGCGAGATTCTGAAGCACGGCGGGTGTTTCATCGGTAGACCCATCGTCAACGAGAATGGCTTCCCAGTCGGCGACGGATTGCGCCTTAAGTGAGGCCACCGCTTCGAGGATTAGCATGGGTTGATTGTGGACGGGGATGACTATGGAAACCTGCGGCATAGTGGTCCTGTCCAAAGGCATCCAGGTGCTTCGTGACCTTTCGAGGATCGCGAACAGGATGGTGCGCGCCTTCGCGGCGGCAACCAGGCGGTAGAATGTTAACTTTTTCTGGGGGCGGTTCAAGATGGAAAAAGGCAGCCGACACCGTCAGCTTCCGCAGCAACGACCTGCTTCAGCAGGCCCGGTAGGGAGAGTGCGCCGTCAATCGATCGCTTCAGAATTTAAGGGCGACCGAGCCTAAACAACCAGATGGTTAGCCGCGTCGTTGACGCGGTGGTGCAGACAGTGTTCCTGGCCGGCGCCGATCCGGCCATTTTCCCAACAACGGCGTTGCATCGTTGTCAATTGCCGAAGTGCCTTTTATTGGGATCAGTGACGGCTCTTCAATCTTCCGCTTGAGGGGCGGCCCGGCTGCCGCAGGGGGTCTTTGGGGGACCACGGCAGCCGGGCCATGCCGGAGTTCCTCCCGGCCCCCTATCCCGAATGCCACGTTAAGCATGGCAAGGCGGGTCCACCCGGCGAATACACGGAACATCAGAGCTTTCTAACGGTTCTGCTTTGTAGATTCCAAGGTGGAGCGACGACCGTGTCAGCGTTTGAATTCGTCTACTTTTCTGGTTTGATGGCGAGTGATCTCTTAGGCGGCGTTGTCTCGTTGTTGGCTTGCTGTCTGCTCTACAACGTCATCGCGGAGGATCGTCCGAACCGGTAGGCGCGGGAGCCGAACGCTTGGCGCTCCTGGCTCCGCTTTTCATGCCACCGTGCGGGAACCCGTTATTCTTAGACTGGTTCGAAGGGCAGCTCCCACGCTGCTGGTCAGTCCCCCAAGACTTGGCCGGGCCTGGTTCGCCGCCAGTGAGGTGGGCCCACAGCAATTGTCCAAATCCGCGTGGAGCCAGCTGCAGAAAGTTTTATCTTTCCCGGCTGGGAACAGCCGGACGCGCGGCAAGTTCGGGCGAACGCAGCCATAGTCCCTTTGCTGCTGGCCACGCGGGCAGCTTGGCCGGCCCGCGCCTTCTGGGGCGCGGGCCACGCCTGTCGACGGATCTTCCGCACTGGGCGCCACGGGTGATCGGCAGACTGGGGCGTCGCATGCGAACCACTCTATTTGCATTTGTGCTGCTCTTTATTGCGAGCGGCTTCTGGCTGGCAGCCGAGCGGTGATGGCCGGCGGGTAGTGTCTCAGTTTGAATTGCGAAAACGCCTATTCTGTTTGATCGAGGTGCGCAAACGCCTATAATTGCTTAGAGGAAAGCATGGAGGCCACTCATGTCGGTGTGCGCCCGCGAACTGTTCGATAGCTACGTCGCGAACAGCCTCAACCATCCGGACCTCAAAGGGGTCGGGGTTGGAACCCATGTGTTCAGTCTTACCTGTTTGGCAAGCGAGGCTCACATCCCAATGGCGGAGGTCATCGCAGAAGTCGGCCCGATTGCTGCTGCGCTTACAAAGCGGATCATCTAAACGATGCCGGACAGCGCGGGAGGTTGGAAGCGCATTTCTAGTGATCCAATCCACCAAGGCAGCGTCAACTCGCTCGCGCTCGGTAAACTCGTAGACCAAGCTCTGAGCGAGACCGCGCCATTCAGGATCCGGCGTCTTCGTTTGGAGAATGTCGGCATCGAACCCGGACACGCGGTGCGGCGTAGCTCAGCCTTGCGAATTGCCTGTGCAAACAATCTCCGGCTTCAAGGGGCCGTGAAACATGTTGTCGTGCCAAACGAGCTGTCTGAGGTCGCGCATGTCCACCGGCTGGCGACACACTGGGCATTGGTATAGATTCTCCGACCGATAAGCCGCACCCCCGTAGTGGTGGTTCGGCGGTGCCCCAAGCTCCGAAAGCTTCGTCATAACCAATCGAACATTCAACATAGCTAAATGTTCCCGAAAGGCTGCTCCCGGTCTAAATGCTGTTCCCATATCTGTTGGACTGGTCCGCTGCCCAAAGGCGGAGGGCCTTTCTATTTCTGGCGGGGAAACACGGGGACCTTGGCTGTCGTCTCTTGCTCCAACGGTTCATGGTTCGGTTGTTTGTGCCACATCACCTGGCGCAGATCGCGCGTCGACCGCTTGGCCGCACGGGGGCAGTTGTAGAAATGATCGTCCTCGTGGCGAGTTCGAGCATGCAGCTTGCCGGCGGTCGGTGGCCCAAGGTCGGATGGCTTCGTCAATTCCAAGAGGTCTGGACGCTCAGGCCCGGCCAAGCTGTACTCGTACAGCCGTGACGGCCGTGCAGAACTGGCCATGGTGCTGGATTTCCTCTGTCCCGATGACGAATTGATCGTAGCCCGTTTGATCGGCTCGGCCGGATACTCGGGACGTGCTCAATCTTATCCACGAATGCGAACAGAAGGGTGCAGTCGTCACGGTGCTTGACCCACATGTTTCAACACGAGGCAAAATGGGCCGCATTGTGCTAACGGTGCTCGGAAGGTCGCGCAAATGGAACGCGGGTTTATCAAGGAGCGCCAGCGCGAAGGCATCGAAAAGGCCAAACGGGATGGTGCTTATGCGGGGGCAAGCAGCGGCTCGACCCACGACCGGATTATTCAAATGCACTCGAGGGAAACGTCCCTCGGAAATCGCGAATGCGGTCGGCTGCTTAA
The DNA here is from genome assembly GCF_020164795.1 of Mesorhizobium sp. ES1-3. Taxonomy (NCBI): domain Bacteria; kingdom Pseudomonadati; phylum Pseudomonadota; class Alphaproteobacteria; order Hyphomicrobiales; family Phyllobacteriaceae; genus Mesorhizobium; species Mesorhizobium sp. ES1-3. The sequence goes on along the minus strand of NZ_JAIUGW010000034.1, from coordinate 20,154 downwards.
GAATGCAGGTCCACCGCAGTCTTGAGGCTGCCCTTTGATACTCGTCGCTTCCGCTGCGACCGCACCCAACCCAAAAGACACCAAAATGACGCCCACAGGCTTCGCAGGACCTCGGCCCGCAATTCTGATCCTCCTGTTGTGGCCGTGACATTTCGAACGGGCCGTGCCCGCCCAAATGTGCTCATCGATGTCGCAACTAAGGCTCTCAGGCTCTTGAAGCCATAAATTGGCGAACTAAATCCAGTGTGTCAGCCGCCGCCCAAGCCGGGGCCGGCGAACAAGTCGAGAAGGCGTTGAGGCTCGCTCAGCGGTTTTTTGGCGTCTTCTCGTTCCATGTTGCTCGAAGGAGGATATGGCTATGCGAACCGCTTTCGACTTTACTCCCCTGTTCCGATCGAGCATCGGCTTCGATCGCATCGTCGACATGCTCGAGAATGCGAGCCGTGTCACGACGGTGGACAACTGGCCTCACTACGACATCGTGAAGACCAACGACGATGACTACCGCATCACCATGGCGGTGGCAGGCTTCACTGAGGACGAGTTGGCCATCACCCAGGAGCCAAACATGCTCCTCGTGGCCGGACACAAGGCAGAAGACGACGCCGGCGACTACCTGTATCGGGGCATCGCCGGCCGTGCGTTCCAGCGCCGCTTTGAGTTGGCCGACCACGTCAAGATCGTCGGCGCCAATCTCGCCAACGGTCTGCTGACCATCAATGTGAGGCGCGAAATTCCCGAAGAGATGAAGCCGCGCCGGATCGAAATCGCCAGCAGCGGCCCCGCGCGGAAGGTCGAGACGACCAAGCAGATCGAGGCGGATAAAGCCGACGCTGGCAAGGTCGAGGCCGACAAGGCGAAGGCCAGCAAGCAGGCGGCCTGAATAGTCGATGATCTCGCAACTCCGAGGGGCCGGGGGATCGTGCCTGGCCCCGCCGGAACTGCACCTCTACGAGGAAAGGAGGAAACAAAATGAGCGTACGTGATCTGATTCCATGGAGTCGCAATCAGATGACCAGCCTTTATGGCGATCGTGATACCTTCCTATCGCTGCATCGCGAAATGATGGCGCTCTCGATGTTGAGTCATTTGGCTGTTTCGACCAGGTAGGGATCGCTTCGCCGTCCAGTCCATCCAGTTGCGTGTGAAGATTCTTGGGCCGGCCGCGTCGATGACGACCCGATCGGCAGCCGTCGAACTTCACTTCGTGAATCCAATCGTCGCCCTCCGGCGGGGTCTCCACCAAGGTCGGCATCAGGGGCTTTATGAACGTCAGACGCATCCAGTGCACTCGCGGGTGGCAATTCAATTAGCGTGTGCTAAATTGGTTGCGGAACCCTAATTGCTGCGGGGTGTTGATCCGCCATGACGAGGCTATCCGAACTCGGCCCATCCATCATTGGCAGGCTTCACGGCCGCGTGGTCGCAAGCGAACAGGGCCATTTCTATAATTGCCAGGCATGTGGCCAGAAGGCCGATCAGCGCGACCTGCGGCAAGTCCTTTGGCACGAAGAGCCTGGCCACGAACCGTTGGAACCGGAGCCCGGTTTCAAGCTCCTGAAATTGCCAATTCCGGGACCACGCGAGAGGCGGCCGCGATGAGAAGCGGCAACACGAACGAGATAATCAAACTCGCGAGGTCATCCCCAGCGCGGGAGGGTAGCCGCTGACGGAAACCATTGGTCGGAGTCAAGAGATGACATCCTTTGGTAGCACCACCTTCGAGGCCATGCTCGGCGATCCACCGTTCTACGCATTGTCGGACATTCACGGTCGCTACGACCTTCTACAACGCGCACTTGACTGGATCGCGAAGGACGGCGGCGAGGAACCTGGCACGGTCGTCATCTTCGGCGGGGACTATATCGATTATGGCCCCGATAGCCGCAAGGTCCTTGACCGTCTACTAGCCGGGCCTAACAACGAGGAGATCGTATGGAGGTTCCTCGCGGGAAACCACGAACAGTTGATGCTCCAAGCACTTGGAACCGACAACGCTAACCTGTGGCATTCCTGGATGAGAGACGGTGGCAAAACGACCTTTAGCAATTACGTTCTATCTGCTGAACCCAAACTTATCGTCGACGCGAAAGCGTTGGCCGAGCATCGACGATTTTTGATGCGGATGTTACTCTGGGTCGAGGACAAGGGCCGCATTTTTGTTCATGCCGGCCTAAAAGATGTCGGTGCCGGTCACTACACCTTGGCTAGGCAAAGCGAGTTCGACATGTTGTGGATAAAGCCAAGGGATATGGACGCTGCATGGCCCAGCCATTTGAAGAAGTTGGTCGTTCACGGCCACACACCCTTCGATTGTGGTGTTCCGGGCAGACGCGTCTGCATCGACGGCGGGGTCGGCCGGCGGGGAGGCGGATTGATCGTCGCAAAGTTCAACAACAAGCAGTTGGAACCAACGCATAGGGAGAGGTTTGCCTGACGGTGTCGCGACCGGGCCCGAACTTCGTAGCGCAGGCGCGCCATGATTTACCTTGTGCCTGCGGCTTCCTCGCCCGATAGTCCCGGTAGGGACGCGGGCTGAAAGTGACCATGGCCGGCGAGTATCTGGACCAGCTTTTGGAGTGCCCTTATTGCGGCACCATACGTCCTAATGATCCCGAAAGACGCTCAGCCTTCAACTACGATTAGCTGCGCCGACTGCGGCGAGTACCTTGGTACATGGGATGAGTTACACAGCCGCGAAGCCGAGCGGTAGGCGGCAGACGCCACAGCGCTCGTGACGTGCTCCCCGTTTTGTCCGCAATAAGTTAGCGCTGTTCACGTTGTGATCCTTGACGGATCGGGTTGCGGATTCAAGCGGGGTGAGCCCATCGAGGCTCGTGTGTGGGCGATTCACATTGTAGTCCATTCTCCATTCTTCGATGCTGTTGCGGGCATGCCGGTAGCTGGTGAAGAGCCGCTCATTGAGGCACTCGTCGCGTAGCCTCCCGTTGAAGCTTTCCACGAAGCCATTCTGCATCGGCTTGCCCGGCGCGATGTAGTGCCATTCGACCTGCCGATCCTCTTGCCACGCCAGGCTGGCATTCGAGGTCAGCTCGGTGCCATTGTCCGACACGATCATGCAGGGGTAGCCGCGATGCTCGGCGATGATGTCGAGTTCCCGGGCGACACGCTCGCCTGAGATCGAGTTGTCGACTAGCTGCGAGGAGGAACCGGCCTGGGTTCAGTCATTGTCTCGAAAGTGAAAGATCCGCTCGTCGCCTTCCGTGGTGTGCCAGTCGACAGCGTGCGCTAGCCCGTATCCGGCGTCGGCAAAGAGGCGGATCAGCTCCGTTTCCGTAAATGTGTTGGTCCAGCCTGCGCCAGCGCGGCGGAACGTTTCCGGCAGCCTGGCCAGGCTATGTCGGGGGTGAGCCGCGCAACCATATGACGCGATACAAGCCGGCGATTGCTGCCTCAGCCATTCTACAAAGGAATGTAGATCGTGAACGTATTCGAGAACCCCAGCAAAAATTGCGAGATCGAATGCATGGGCGGTCAGATCAGGCAAGGGTCGTTGATTTAGGTCCAGCACGATGGTGCCAGGTCCGCGGCTCACGAGGTCGGACGGGGTGTATTGGCAGCTTGGGTCGAGATGACGTTGAAGCTTGCCCATTCCCACGCCAAACTCAATCACCCTCGCCCCAGGTGGCACTAACCGGGCAATGATTTTCGTCCTTTCCTCCCAGTCCTCGAATGCCGATGCATCGGTCCACCGCTCAAAGTCGGTCCTTCCGAACAGCTTGCATCTGAGCGCTTTTAGTCTTGTCGACCAACTGTTGTATTCCAGCAATGGCGGCCCCTGATCCAGCCTTGGTCCCCGATCGCGTCACGAATGCGACGGTAAACGGTATGGCCGGCAGCGATTTGAGCTTCGGCCCTGGCCAATATCGCCGGGCGAATAGCGGGCGCCTCTTCCCACAGGCGCCGGAGCGCCGATCGAAGCCTCTCGGCAGAGTTCGGATGATCGAGTGCCACCATCTCGCAGCCCGTGCCGAACATATCGGCGAGGCCAAGGAACTTGTCGACATAGTAGTCGGATCTGGCTAGCCCGATCGTCGGGATACCGTTGGCCAACGCGAAAACGCCGGCATGGTAGCTGCCAGTGACTACGACCCGACAGCGCTGGATTTGCCGAATGAGGTCGATCGGCCTGCGGATCGCGAGTGCCCGGTTCAACTCGGTCTCATCGGTGGGCATCAGTCCACGAATTGCGTCGATGTCCGCTTCGCGAGGCACCCATGAGACTGGAACGGCGATCAATGGTGCCTCGAGCGAATCCGATGTGGCGCCTAATACATGTCGCAGCCCTTCGAGAATACCCGCTGATACTCCTGAATAGGAGGAAAGACGTAGATTGACGCCAATGCCGGTGCCAAGCTCATCCACTCGCATCTCATGCGCCATTTCGATGGCGTCATCGCCGGTTGCGCAGATCCTGTCCTTGGAAACACCCAGCTCCGCGAGCAGAGGAAGCCCGGCTCGCGTTTCGCGAAGCGCGATCAAGTCGAGCCTTGGCAATATTGCCGATGCACGCGCTCTCAGTTCGGCATTGGCAAGCGGGCCCATCCCCTGGCCGACCATGACCACTGGCCGTCCTTTCCTTGCAAGCGCGAGATTCAGAGTTTCGAGTACCGACAGGGCATATTCTGGGAAAGCGTCTGTGATTCCGCCCATTCCACTTACAAGCACAAGGTCTGCCCTGTCCACAGCATCAGTGAAGCGAAGAAGTGCCGCGCGCGCATCCGGCATATGCCTAAACTTAAGGCGCCAGAACAGAGAAACGAGCCTCGGCGCGTGTCGGCGAATGCGATCGGGCCAGTGCTTGGGCACGAACCGCTTCAACTTGGCCGGCCTGAAATCAGGCTTGAGCCATAGGGCGCGCCCTTCGGCGGACAGGGGGGTGGCAAAGGGACAAAAGCGGCGAAGCGCGTCCGGATCGTCAGTCAGAACGTTGATCGTCGAATTGTCGCACAGCCGCGCAAGCCGCTCCGTGGCAGCATAGAGCATTGCCATGTCGCCGATATTGCGCAGCACATAATCGCTCGGCTCTACGAGTATCTGGATTGGGCGATGATTAATGCGCATCCTGTTCCCCTAGATCCGAGTGGAGGGCCGAAGGTTAGCACAACGTCTGAGAGCCTGACTCGAAATTCATGCGGCATGGCACTCGCCTCTCGCCAGCCTTCGCATCATTAGGAAGGCGAGAGCGATCTGGAGCCACGCGAAGGTGACTCGAGGGTCGCCTCGAAGTCCTTCGCCAGGCGACGGGCGCGATTTATCCAACCGAAGTTTCTTTCGACGACCCAACGCTTTGGCAGCACGACGAACACCTTGATTTGTGTATCGGTGCGTTTGACGACGGTGATGGCGATGCGGCTATCCTCGTTGCGCGGTACGGCGGACTCTCGAACGCCGAAGACATGATCGATCGGTTGCTGAACTCACTCAAAGCTTGGGTGAAGACTGCCCACCCATTTCGCCATGGAACCCAATCGGATCAAATTCACGAAGCGCCATTGGACCTCGCGATCCTCTCGGCCACGCACGGTATGGGTTTTTTGCGGTTTCTGGCTACACCGGCGCCCTAGGGCAACGCCTTCTCTAGCGCTCGTCTGGCCATCTCAAGCCGCGCCTCGTCGCCACCGTAGTCCTCGCCTACGCTGCCCGAGGAGTGACCCAGCACGATGTCTTGGTCCGACTTGGTGACACCTGCCAGACGTAGCCGGTCTTTTATAAGATGCCGGAGCGAGTGTGTAGTTGCCTTCGGGTCGGTGACACAGGCCCGTACATGCTTTCAAGAGCAGCAGAAGCTGAGGACGCGCCTTTAGGCCGGCCATAGGTCGGGAACAGCATCGACGAGTTGCCTGCCGCAGCCACGGCTTCCTCAGCAGCTGCCAACGCATCGCCGATCAAGGGCACATTGCGCCTCGCCGCCGGCGCCAGGCTCTTCTTCCTGCCGAAATACTCGCCCGATCTTAATCCGATCGAACAGCTCTTTTCAAAACTCAAGCACTGGCTGAGAAAGGCAGCAAGCCGCACCGTCCAAACCGTCTGCGACGCGATCGGCCAAATTCTCAACCGCATCACACCGACAGAATGCTCACACTACTTCGAAAACTCCGGATATGACCGAAACTAATCTCATCCCGCTCTAGCGCCTCCAGGTCGAGCTGGGTGGAATGATTGCACTTGGGATGGCCGCACGTAACGTAGAACGTCTCACGGCTGCGAATGGCGTCGGCGATGGTCTTGGACATGGTGCGGCCTCGGAAAGGAAGAAATCGCCGCACGGGGAATATGTTCCTATCGATGAATGATTGACAAGGGCGTCGCCTGAGGGAACCGGCAGCCATCAACAACGTTCTCTCGCATGTTCAAGAAGATTGCCTTTGCCGCCATACTGCTTCAAGTCGCCGCCTTCTCGGCTCTCCTGACGCAAACATTCCTTTTGGGATCGACGGCCACGCAAGCGGCCAGTGTCCAAGGTGAGCCCGCTGTGGCCATCACAGACACGGAATGCGCCAAGGCGACTTGGCCCGATATCCCGGTTCGATGCCTGGAGAGGGTTCAGGCTCGGCAACTCACCGTCACCATGACAGTGCAATAAGCGGGCCCTTGGCCGACTCTGTGATTGCAAAACATTCACCATGTCCTGAATCACCGGCGCGACTGCGGAACAAAGTAAGCCAGCGTTGAGTTAACGGGGCGAAGGGGCAATTCAACCAAACAGGGATCTTCGCAATGAAAACAGTGCTCTTCGCCGCTCTGGCGTTCTGCATCGCCGCTCCGGCTGTCTCATCCGCTGCCGAAGCTGATGTGGTGGTCAGGATGCATCACAGGCATCATCATCATCACGGTACCGCCATCGTTATCAACGATGGGCACCGCATGCATCACCGCCACCACGGCAGGGTTGAATTCTACGATCACGGCAGACGCCATCATCACCACTCCACCACCGTCGTCGTCAAAACCTCCCGTCATCACCGGCACCATCATCGAGTCGTTGTCCAAGGCGGCACCTCGTAACGAGATTTCGCCCAAGGTACAGAAAAGGCCCGGTAGCCGGAGCCGCCGGGCCTTGATCTAAAGTTCCATGGGCTCAGCCCATCCTCACCAAAACCATTCCGACAGAATGGTCGATCTCGACACGGTATTGATCGCCATGGATGCTCTGCATCTTCTCGGCAATGAGGCGAGCCAGCACTTCGATTTCGGCGCGCCCTTCGCCTTGGTCTCAGTGACGGCGTTGGCAATGATCTGATTGCTATTCGCCATATGCTGATACCTCCGGGATGTCGCCGGCATCCTGCTCGCCGTCGTCAAGCGCCCAGCCGGCCGACGAGCGAGACGATCTGCCGATTCTGGTCCTCCGAGCATCCTATTTGGCGTGCGAGGGCTTCGACCTCGGCAGGACTGAGCTCCGGCTGCGTTGAACTAAGCTCCGGCTGTTTTGACCGGTCTGACATCGGGTGTCCTCCGGCAGGAGGAACTTACGGTTCTCGACAATGTTCCGGCGGCGGTCCTATGGCCAGACGACACAAATGTGGCCGCGCGGACATCACTTTCTGTAGGGCGAACGACCGCCATTATGATGAACTAACTATGGCGTCGAGCACCGGAGGCCCACCGGACCCTAATGGCCAAAAGCGCCCGGTGTCCAGCGGTGGATAAGGCTCTACTTCCGCGTGATCCATTCCAGCAAGCGCGGCTCAACCTCTTCGTAGCCGGTATAGTCGCGAAATAACTGAGCAGCGAATTCCTGCCACTGGCCTTCAGCGATATGTTCTTCACGAACCAAGACCCGGAAGGCCTCGCGCATAATATTGCAGTCGAACGCCGACACTTCACCCCGTGAGCGGAAAGCCGCCATTACAGTCACTCCCATACCAGGCGGGAGCATTACAAGGCCTCAGGCGTCCCCCTTCCGCAACTGGATACCGGCTGCGGCAGGGGTTCGCAAGCGAATGTCCGGGTACAAACGTAAATGGACAAGTCCGTCGTTATATAATCCAGTATACCTTGTGCTTCCGAGAAAGTTTTCGCTTCGGCAGATTTCCAATTCCGAACTTTACCGGAATAATTCTGGGCTCTTGCAGACATGTCGACTGTGATAGATGCTGCCTCTCGACCTCGGGAGGGGCTAGAGGATGAAAATCAAGGAGTGGATGGCGCTGGGCGCCATTGCAGCACTTTGCGGCTGTCAGACGAGCAATCAAGCTGATTACATGCAGATTGGCTATGGGCCAAGTTTCGATGTCGCCCATGCCCAATGCGAACTGCAAAAGGGTTCGGCTGACCAAGGCTATATTGCCATGGGATCACCCGGCTTTGTCGCGGGTGCCGGAATTGGCAACGCTCTCGGCAACTTGGCTGCCGAAGAGCAGTACATGAAGAACTGCCTCATCCTGAGCGGATGGAAACGTGCGCCTCACGGTCAAGGAGCTGCCGCCGCAGCAGCCGTTGCAAGTGGCGCGCCTCCGACACCCTATGGGATAGCCCGCGCACCTGGCAGCTGGATCAACACGGCTCTGCTGGACTGGTCGGACACCAACAACAAGTGCGTCGCCGGTGACAAAGCTGCGTGTGCTATTCGCGCGAAACTTGGCGCGAAACTGCACGCCGCCGGCATCAGCCCGTCCCCAGTTTAGAGGGTCGACAATGCGGCTTTATCCCACCACATGCGTCGGCATCGCCCTAGCTTTGAGCGGATGCGGCGCCGACTATCTCAACAACTATGACACCGTGACATTGGCGGCCGGCGATGCGAACCGTACGAACAGCCTCTCGCAGACCGTCGACCCTTTCAATCCGAACACCCGGAATACGCACATTGAGGGCGACGGCCAGCGAATAGCAGGTGTCGTTCAACAATTTCGGGGAACAACCCTGGCGCCCGCCCAACCGCCCGGCATCGTGGTGAATGTAGGCGCGAACGACCAACATCCCTGCGACCTTCGAACACAAACTGACAGCGCTGACAGGGCGTGCGGCGAGCGATCTGCCGAGGCGAAGCCAGGCGGCCGTACCGGCCACGAAACGGACTACTAGCGCGCACGGCCGATTTTGACATAAGCTACAAGATCCACTGGCTGCTGCCATCGCGGTGCCGCATCGCCTCCGCGATCACTTCGAAGACGCTGCCGATTATGGCGGCTGATGTTTTGAACGAACTTCCGGTCGCTTCCACGTATGACTGGACCGGAGCTTATATCGGGGGCCAGATCGGTTACGCCTGGGGCCGGGACCACATTGAGGATGAAATCCTCGGCGGAGGCTTCTCGGACTATTCGGATAGCTTCAAGGTCCGGGGCGTGACCGGCGGTGTTTTTGCCGGCTATAGTATGCACTGGGGCAACATTGTCGGCGGCATCGAAGGCGATATCGAGGCCTCGGGAATTGTCGGCCACAATCCAGACTGGCCGTTCGGCACCGATGACAATACCCATATCTACGCCCAAGGCTCATTGCGCGGGCGCTTGGGCTATGCCTTCGACAATTGGCTGCCCTATATCACCGGTGGTCTCGCCCTCGGGGACATTCACACGAAGTTCGAAGATGGCGCGGCAACGGATTCCGAGTCGCGCATCAAGGCCGGCTGGACCGTCGGTGCTGGCGCCGCCTATGCCTTCAACAAAAACTGGGTTGGTCAGGTCGAATACCGATACACAGACTTCGGCAAGGTTACGACTGCCACCACCAACACTGACTCGTCCTTTGTTGAGCACGAACGCATCAAGACCAACGAGGTCAGAATCGGCATCGCTTATAAATTCTGATCTCCATCAGCGTCTACCCGAGGGTAGCTTCCGCGATCACACCATGTCCTTTTGAGGTAGATTAGCCGATTGGCATATGCGGCAGACCTCGGTTCGCCAGGCCGGCGTCAAATTCAGGCAATTCTCCCCAACGAGAGGCGCCGGCCACCCCACATCTGCCTGATGATCCGATCTTGCTCATTCTTTCCGGAAATCCTGAATCGAGGCATGGCGCAAATCCTCCTCGCCCCGGAGGTGCTTCACCCTGCCAATGATCCCGGGTTGACCCATTGGGTCGCCGGCCGCTTCATGCCGCAGTGGATCGCGCTTGCCATCATCACCGGAGCAGGCGCCCTCGGAAATTCAATCAACGCCAAGTTCAAGGCGGTCGGCACTACGCTCAACAGCAGCGGTTCGTGATCGCGCGCCTTTTGGCCAAAGCCTCAACATGTCTGTGAACATGACTCGAAACTAGGACGCGAAGGCCCCCCGCCGCCGTCATTCAGGCCGACCATGTTCGTGATGCACTATCGCTTCGATGAAACGATCAGCCAGATGAGCGATGATCCCCTGATCAGCCTGCCAGCCGTGGCGCGCTGATCAGCCCCGCCCATGCCGGAGAGCACGGCGACCAATGCCGCCAGCTACACCACCCAGAGGGACACGATCCGTAGGCCGTCACACAGTCGCGGGCTCGTGGCGATCGACCAGCGCCAGCAAAGCTACCGATCAGACTCCGAACGAGGCGGGCAACTCCGGTGTGCACAGCCCGTGATCTGGTTGAACTGCTCGGCATGGGCGATCTGAACGTTTGCGCGAAGCCCTGCTGCTGAAACCGCACTTCAAACTCTGAGACCGAACAGATGCACTTCAAGCCAATTGCTATTCCTGTGAGAATCGCCTCTTTTTCTCCAAGGACCAATCGCAACGCAGTTTGCTGAATCCATGGTCCCCAATCTTGAAGGCGACCGGCGTCTGCCCCCCGCCCCCCCGACCGGCGTCGGTCGCCTCACTCTTCGGGCAGGTTCAACTGTAGCTAAGTTTCGGACTAGCTGCTCCTAGTCGCGAGCAGTGACGGAGTACCCGTTGCCGTTAACGCAGGTTAATGCGCCGGACGGACGACGCATGCGGACCCAGAGAGAGAAACCAATGAGGCACAATCGCCCCGTGATCTCCGCCCTTGATTTTGATGTGATAAAAAACACTCTCAAAGCGATAGTTGCCGAGGGCGGCATCCCCAAGTCCGAATGGGAGCAACAAGCTCGTGACCTCGTGAGAATTTTCTCCGGCACCGGGCCAGACGAGACCGTGATTGGAGTTCTGCTTGAGACCTGCCGGACCTGCATAGGCAACACGTCCGGAAGGGAGCAGCCTCCCTTCACGCGCGGTGGCGGTGCTCATATGTGGACGGCCCCCTGCTTGCAAGGTTTTGGCTGAAGATGATTTGATCGGATCGCTTGCGCTCATATGTCCGGCCTTTTGCGCGCGGACATGTGAGCGCTGGCCTAGATGGGCTTCGCGGATAGCGAGTTCCAAACACGTACACGACATTGACTGCCAGTGAGCACCTCGGAGTGTCTCGCTCGTCCCGGTTCGACCGGTCACACCATCTTCTCCTCTGCTTGCAAGTTCCGGCCTTCAGTGTCGAGCGTGCGCTCGGCACCGAACTCTTAATGCTCTCACGGCACCACAGGCGCTGGATAGGTGGCGCCGATGGGATGGTATTGCTCGCCGCTGACCATCAGCTTCCAGGCGATGCGGGCCAGCTTGTTGGCCAGCGCCACCGCCGCAAGTTTGGGAGCCTTGCGCGCGATCAGGGCCGCCAGCCATGGCCAGACCCGTTTGCTGCCTCGGCGCATGTGTTGGATGAGAGCGGTGGCGCCCGCCACCAGCACGCTTCGCAGCATCTCGTCGCCAGCGCGGGTAATCACCCCAAGCCTGTTCTTGCCTGCTGTCGAATGATTCTTCGGCGTCAGTCCGAGCCAGGCGGCAAAATCGCGCCCCGACTTGAAGCCATGCACGTCCGTCACCTTGATGGCTAGCAACGTCGCTCCAACAGGGCCGACTGCCGGTATGGCGGCCAACCTCCGGCTCACTTCGTTGTGCCTATGAAGCGCAAGCAGCTTCTCATCGAGCAGGGCAACCTCGGCGCTGATGTGGGCGTAATCTCGCGCCAGCGTCTCGAACATGTCCCTGGCCATATCCGGGACCGTCGTGTCGGCGCGAATGTCGGCTAAAAGATCGCCGAGCCGGGAAAGGCCCTTGGGCGCGATCAAACCGAACTCCGCCGCAAAGCCGCGAATCGAGTTGGAGAGCTGCGTGCGCCGGTCGATGAACTGCGCACGCAGCTTCGCCAGCATCTGTGCCGATTGCTGATCGGCGCTCTTGGCCGCAACGAAACGCATGCGGGGCCGGTTCATCGCTTCACAGGTTGCATCGGCATCGGCGGCATCCGATTTGGAGCGCTGGACATAGGGCTTCACGTGCTGCGCCGGCATCAGCAGTACCTCGTGACCCAACGCGCGCAACTCCCGCGCCCAGTAATGAGCAGCGCCACAGGCCTCCATGCCAACCTTCAGTGGCGGGAGCCCCGCAAAGAAGGCGAGCACCTGATTGCGCCGCAGCTTCTTGCGCAATACAGGCTGTTCGGCTTCATTCACCCCATGCAACTGGAAAACGCTCTTTGACGTATCCATGCCAATGCGAATAAGTTCATCCACGGACGGTCTCCCTTGTTGAGATCTGCAACGACCTCATTCTGGCACATCGCGATGCCGTCGGGGGCCGTCCACCCCAACACGTAGGAGGGCAACACGGCAATCTACGGCGTTCAAGAGAACTGCTTGCCAGAGGCCGTCGCCAAAGGCGTACAGTAGACGGCGCTGTTTCGTTAGCGTTGAGCGATGATTGCCTTTCCGATTAGATCGTTGGGTGTGTTGGAACGGCCTCAGGCTTTAGCCTTTCGCTTCGTTAATCGGACTTTGGTCCCGGTTGCTTCCGACCGAAGCCCAGCATCCGGAACCTTCGATTTTGCGTGGAGTTGGGTCGCGGCTCGTAATTTCGTCACGTGTGATGCTGGTGGAAGATGGCACTCTCCCGACGATTGCTGATGTGCAAAATGACCCTCGACTGTCCCCATTGCGGTTTCGCTTTGAAGAGGGCAGGCAGTTGGTTTCAGGTCATTTCCTCGCATCGATGCGAGGGGTGCCAACGCCAGTTTCGGATCACCTATCCCGACAAACTCAGACTCTTCGCCAAGCATGAGCAGCTGCCAGCACTCGAAGAGGCTCAGCGCTTATCCCAGATTCCAGCAGAGTGATCTCGATCAAATCGCAGGCGTCCAGATCACAACTTCCGCCCCGCACACTGGCCTGCCAATCCAACGGATTATCGAACAATGCTAGATCGAACTGTCACATCCCGTGCCTTGGGTATGCGCGTCGCCAGCCTTCGAGCCAGAATGCAGGCGGCCGAGATCACTGAAGGCGAATTGATGACCTTCCAGAAGGTCGTCGCGATCATGGAGGACGGACTAGGTCGTATCGATGGCGACTATCTTATCGCGGCCTCCTTCGTAAACGACCTGGCGCCGGACAACGTGGCCGACCAGGCCGACACTCAGCAGACTTTTTGACTCCCGTGCCGAAGCAGCCAAAGCCGCAGGCGACCTTGTGGGAGCGGGAATTGCCCGCGCTATCGGACCCTATCGCGACGAGTTGGCCGGCTTGGGGATCGCTCCAGCCGCCATTCTTACCGCGATGTTCAGCGGAAGCGCGCTTCTGGCCTTTGTCATCAACCCTCATGGCGCAGGGCTCTCGCCGACAGCCCTGGCCGGGCTCGCTTACGCCAGCTTGCTGGCGGGCTGATCGGATCGATGGCAGCTGCCGCGGTGAGGCCCGTGGATTTGGATCCGGTCGAAGGGATCGTCTTGGTGACCGCGCATGTCAATGACGCCGAACTGAGATCGCGCTGGCAGTGCTCGGCGTTCCCGCGACCTCATGCATGGCCGAAGCGGCATGATCCTGCCACCAGGCTGATAGCCCGCCCCGGCGTTTCCCGGCCCGGGCTTCCTCATCCGGTGCTGCATTGGATAATCGACGGATGCTCTTCAAGAGCGGTGATCGTACGGCGCTAGGGTGCGCTCCGCCGGAACAATTTACCTCCGCTAATGTTCAGGGTAAAACTTAGCGGAGCCTAATGTGAGATTCTTGCCCATTCAGGAACCATGCGACACGTGGGCGGTATTCGACACCGCGATCGACGAGCCGGCCGAGTTTGCAGGTGAGTGCCTCATTGGCCTCACAAAGGCTGCCGCTATTTTGCTCGCTGCCAGAGCTAACGAGGACGAAAGAAAAAACCGTTGCCGGTGTGAATCGAGCGTCAACGCAGGGGCTCCCGTTGGGGGTCTTCAGCAGCAATTGCGTGTCCAGTCGTGGGGATGATGAGTGACGAGGCCATGGCTGCTGTATTGGCTTCACGGGATTACGAAGTGCAGGTCCTCGGTATATTCGACGCGGCGAATAAGAAGAAGTTGCCGTTGAACTTTGCCGTTTAGGGGAGGCAGTTCAGTTTAGCGCGAATGCGTCAGTGTTGGGCTCGGACGCCAGATCTTTGGATGCGGTCGACAGTGAGAGGTACGTGCTCTTGCCCGTGGGGGAGAAGAGTCATGCCTCAATCCACCTTTCGCAACTGTGTATTGAAAACTCTGACTCATGAAGATTTCGCCCTTCTACGGCTATGGATGCGTCGCGTCGCCCATCACGCCAGCTGGAGATCGTATCTCAGCCAATCGAGCTGATTTATTTTCCTGAGACGGGAATCGCATCCGTGGTCGCCGCTATGCCGGGAGGGCGGCAAAGCGAAGTCGGCATCATCGACCACCGCTCTCCAAATGCTCGAATATCGGGGGCTGGTTCATGCCAAGCGCGGCGAGATCACGATTGGTGACCGCGCCGGAATGATCGCAATCACGAATGGTGCCTATGGCGAGGAGGAGCAACGTCACTTCGACATCACCACCGGCTGATTGTTCGGAATCGGACATGCCCTTTAAGGCTGTCAGATCTTGGCGATAGATCATATTGCTCTGGGTTCAGGGAGGTGTTCTTGATGAGCAACGCTTTTGATTCCATCACGGTTGAAAGAGCCGAGTAGGGCGGGCGATTTTCGTTTGCGCTTACGCACCGCCATACACAGGCCTCGATGGCCGACGCCCTGTTCACCTGCCTGTTCCGGCGTGAGCTCGTCGGGGCTGTTTAGGCTTGGCCGACCGCTGGTAACCGGCCAATATTAATCCGCCTCCCGATTGCCGGGGCCATGGAAGAAGGTTTGGATTTCCTCCATGTCGACGCGGCCGTCACCGTTTTCGTCTATTGCACTGAAAATGCGGTCTACAAAGTCCTCGATTTCGCTCTGTGAGACCGATCCATCCCCGTTGGCGTCCACGATGGCAAACATCATTCGCACCGCTGCGCCATGCATCATTCTGGGTCCCATGCGGGTGCGATCTTCGAGCATGCGGTCTCGTTCACGCGGGCCCATTCTGTCCCGGCCCCCGCGGTAGCCGCCGTCACGTTCGGCTGAGGACCCATCTGCGTGCGACCCTTCCTGCATCATCTCGTCCATCATCTGGCGCATCATTGCCCTCATCGAATCCTGGGGCTGTCCTGTGCTGTCGGACGGCCGTTCGGGGCCATGATCCTGTGCCTTGACTGCGGGCACCGGCGTACCGCTGGACTGGGCCATTGCTGGCAATGCGCATATGGCCAGGAGCCCGGCGATTGCCGTCGCTTTTATTGCTCTCTTCATCTTGCTCTCCTTTAACGATGGTCGGACCCGCTGCCGGCATCTCAGCCAAACCTGCTGTTCCATCTATGGTTCCTCGCTACGTGCAAAAGACCGCTTCGGAGAAGGCGCCATGCCTGCTCAGAACCGGTTGCTCGATGCATTCGAATTGTTATTGCTGGTTGGGTGCCTCCCTGACGGAACCACGTCGACGCCCGTCGAGGTATTTGGCAATGACTGAATCCAACATCAGCGAAGGTTGGAGGGAGACGAAGCCCTCCATTGGTATGGGAAGAATGCTAAGTTCGGATCCGCAAGGACGGCGTCCCAGCGGGCGAACCGCTATCCAACCGCTTCGTCAGCCGTTCAATTCTTCAAGGCGTCCCGAACCGCGTCCTTTGCCTGCCAACCCCTTTTTGCAGGGTCCCTTCAGCCTTGTCGGCAGTTCCGTCAGCGCGAAGTTTGTCCTCGCCCGTGGCCTTCCGACCTTATCCTTTATCTCGTCGCGCGGCTTCTTTCTTATCTGAGCCCTTGATTTCGTCCTTGTGCATGTCTTCTCTTCTTTGATCGGAACCAACGTGTGCGCTACCTGAAATGTTTCAGAGGAGCAGGATTGGAAGAGCCACGCGCTCGCGCCGTGCCATGCCACATAACCGCGCGTTAACTTCAGTAATATCAGTGCACGCCTGCCCCTATTACAGGCGCGCGTGATGAACCCATTCTCCCGCAGTTGATTGGAACCCTTTGCCTTAGATCAGCTACCGAAGCTTCCAATGGAGGGACGTATACTGAATATCTCGAAGGGAAACGTTTTAGTCTCATCGACGTTGTTCCTCGGCTCATCTCAGCTCAGGAAAAACATCGATGGACAACGAAGGCACATCCGGTCTCCATGGTGATGCCCCGGCCGCCGTCACCGATCGCGCTATGCCTGATCTCAAGGAATTGGCTGCCATAGCCTTCCAACGAACGCGAATGCCAATCGTGGTGACTGACGCCACGCAGAAAGATTTTCCGATCGTGCTAGCGAACCAATCTTTTCTGAACCTCACGGGCTACAAGGCAAATGAAGTCCTCGGACGCAACTGCCGGTTTCTTCAAGGCGCCGCGACCGCCCCTGCGGCAATCGCCGAGATCCGAGCAGGATTGCGGGAGGATCGTGCGGTCAACGTCGAGTTGCTAAATTACCGAAAGGATGGATCGGCGTTCTGGAACCAACTGCACCTCAGTCCAATCCACGACGACGATGGCCGTCTGGTTTACCATTTCGCCTCGCAGATTGATCGCACGGATTATCGCAGGATCGAGAGCCTGGAAGCGTCAGAGCATAGGCTGCTTCTGGAGGTGGACCATCGGGCCAACAATGTACTTGCGCTTGTCGACAGCATCGTACGATTGACGATCTCTGACGATGCCGCGCTATATGCCGCATCTGTTCAGAGGCGCATACAGGCCCTGGCTCGGGCGCATGGCTTACTGTCAAAGCGGGCCTGGCACGAGATTCCATTGCGGGAAACAATCTCATCTCAGATTGAGCCATATGGAGCGGCTCGGGCTCTGCTGGCCGGACCCGAAGTCCTGCTGGCAGCACATTCCGTTCAGCCATTGGCGCTGTTCATTCACGAATTAGCAGTCAATGCGGCTTCCCACGGCTCGCTCTCGAAAGAGACGGGTCAGGTACAAATCAGTTGGCAGCTCAGCCCGCAAAATCATGGCTTCGTCCTCGTTTGGGAGGAGACCGGGGGACCACCGCCACTGACGGCTCGGCGCAAGGGATTTGGGACGCTGATGACCGAAGCTACAATCCGGCGACAGCTTCAGGGTTCACTGCGCCGCGAGTGGTCCGATCAAGGGGTAAGGATCGTAGCTGAAGTGCCCAACGTCACGGTCTCGCGATGAAGAAACCCGCATAGCGCAAGGCGTCCTACACCGGGCAATGTGTCAGAGCCTGATCAACGGCACCGCCCTTCCTTCCGGCCTGCAGGATGACTGGTTCGGCAGCGACAACCCGACTACCGCAATCCGGGCTTGCCGAAATGGAGAGCACAGGCCGAGCTATTCCGGGCTGGCCCTGAAGGCCCGCGCAAGAGGGCAAGCGAGCCGGCAGCGCCCGCTTCGCCGACGAGGTGAACAAGGTACAACGGCACTATATTCACTTGAACTAACGCTTGCTGTTCCTGGCCCGCTGACTATGGTTGAGCATTCCTGAGGCGGCACGGGATATGGACTTGCCTCGTCGATCAGTTCGATCGCACCTGCTTGGTTTGATCGCCGCCGCGGTTATTCCGGTATGGCTGTTTGCCGGCTATTTGCTGGGCCAATATGCCCTGCATGAACGACATCGTTTCGAACAGGATGCCGTGCAAACGGCTCGACAGGTGTCGCTCGTTGTAGAAGGCGAGCTCGCAAATCTCCAAACCATCCTCGACGGCCTTTCCAAGTCCGCCGCGCTCGCCAATGGTGATCTACAAGCCTTCCACCACGAGGCACTTGATCTTGTCCAAGGGACGGACCGGATCATTGTCCTGCGCGACCTTGGCCGCAATCAGCTGGTGAACACCGAAATCGGCTACGGCGCCGCTTTGCCGTCCGTCGAACCGATAGCTGTAGCTGACCGCGAGAAACTCAACCGTTCCGGTGTTTTCCTCAGCGATGTCTTCGCCAAACGGTCAGGCGAATACCGGGTTGCTGTCGCCATTCGGGTGCCCGCCCCGAAGGGGGAGGACCTGCTTCTTTCGCTTTCTGTACCGACTGCCCGGATCCGCGATGTTTTGATGCCGGCCGTACCGGAAGGATGGATCGTGGGCGTCGGGGATCGCGACGGAAATTACGTGGCACGTTCCAAGTTGCACGACGAATGGAGCGGAAAGCGCGGATTGCCGGGATACGTGGAAAAGATAGTTGGGCGCTCCGGCTCGTTTACGTCCCGCAACTTCGAAGGGGTGACGCTGCTGGCAGGCTACTATAGATCCCCGTACTCTGACTGGTTCTACACCGCAAACGTGCCTCTTTCAACTGCGCAGGCGCCGCTCTGGCGCTCGCTTGCCGCCATTTGCGGGATAGGTCTCCTGTCGCTCCTTGTTTCCGTTGCTCTCGGATATGTCGTCGGCAAGAGATTTACCCAGGCCGCCGCAGAACTGGCGACACGCGCCGAGGCGCTCGGTCATGGCCGCAGCGTCGAACCCCTGTCGACTTCGGTTACGGAGTTCGCCGCCATTGCCCAGGCGATGGTGGACGCAGAGCGTGCGATCGCCGTACGGCGGTACGAGCTGGAAGCGGTGTTGGAGACAGCGCCGGCGGCGGTCTGGTTTACATACGATCCGAAAGCCCTTCAGGTGATCCGCAATCGCTTCGCCGCCGAACTTATGGGCCTGCCAACGGATGCGCACAAGTCCTTCGGCAGGCCCGATCTGGTCATCGACACCGTGGCCGTCAAGGACGGCCACGTAGTGAGCCGCCAAGACCGCCCTCTTAGCCGCGCCATGCGCGGACAGCTGACCGATCATGAAGAGTTCGCCTACACGCTGCCTTCAGGTGTCGAGCGCTTTCTACTTTCCAGCGCACGTCCAATTCGCAATCCGGCCGGCGGCATTATAGGCGCCGTACAAATCAGTCTCGACATCACGGACCGCAAACGCGGTGAGGAGCAGCTCAAATTGTTGACCAATGAGCTGAACCATCGCGTGAAGAATATCCTTGCTGTGGTTCGGTCCATTGCCTCCCAGACACTGCGCAACGCCACAAGTTTGCCCGAGGCAGGGCGCACGCTCTCCAGCCGTCTCGTCTCGCTGGCCAAGGCAAACGACCTGTTGACCCAGCAGAACTGGAGTGGCGCCGACGTCAAGGATCTGATTGCCACATCAGTCAGCTCACACGCACGGATCGACCGCTTTAAGATTAGCGGCGAGTCGGTCTGGCTACCACCGAACGTCGCTCTTTCGGCCGCTCTGGCTTTTCATGAGCTTGCGACGAATGCGCTGAAGTATGGAGCACTGTCAAACGAAACAGGCACGGTGTCGATTCGATGGAAGCTTCTCGGTCAAAAACAGCATCGCTGGCTCAACCTGGAATGGCGCGAACGGGGAGGTCCACCTGTTGAACCGATCGAGCGAAAGGGCTTCGGCACGCAGCTCCTCGAGCGCGTGTTTGCGTCCGGCACGTCAGGACGCGTCACTCTGAAGTTTCAGAAATCGGGACTGGTCTGCACCATGCGAGTGAATTTTGCGGCGGGCGATAGTAATTTAAGGCATTGAGCGCGCGGGCAAACCCGGGTCTGTGTCCGGCGAGTGAGCGCGGGATTAGACGTCGGGAAGACAGCCGACGCAGTGCTTGAGAGCTCCGGACCCTTTTTCGGTTTTTCGGAAACCTGGCGGCTCATCATCCAACACCTCGACGACGATTATCCCCTTCCTGATGGTTTTTCTGATCCAGAATACGGAAGGCGATGGCTGGGCCAAAATCCAACCAGACGGCTCCATCAGCGGACAAATTTGCTTCCATGTCGGGATGAAGCAGACTTCATCGCTCGCAGATGGACTTCTTCAACAGATGGGGTGATTGGGGTCTCGCCCGAGCCCAGATGCGGGCGGCTACTCCTGTCGGGATGTTAGAA